>CANNHR010000017.1 GCA_947505405.1 Rickettsiales bacterium | reverse complement strand
AGAACAAACTATCGTAATCTATATTCATTAGGGTAATCTTTATTGATTGAAAACTCTAGAATACCCTAATATCTTCAGCTATTCAGCTCCTTTCTTAAACACAGTTGGGGTTATGTACAATAAAGTTGCTGAGAATAATCCAGTTTGATGTATAGTTAAAGAACTCTACTGAATTAGGTGGTTAAATCCCACGATATCATCATGGCGAGCGACCTATTGAAAGTCCTCTTATTTAACGCCCATTCAAACATGGAGAACACCAGATGAAGAAACAGATTATTTATTCTAAATTCATCCCTAGAGTTTTTGCAATGACAATAGATTTTGTTCTGTTGTTTATACTAATTCCTCCACTAATGAGGATAATATCTCATTATGTATTTCTCTATTTTTTTAATGATTTTTTTGTGATGTATGGATTAAACGGTGCTGACAAAGAAGTTTGGTTTACAGCGGTTAAAATGCCAGAGTTTGTAGAGTATATCACTCAAAATAGATTAAGAGAATATCTTAGTATAACTGGTGCATTATTTCTACTAAACATTATCTTCATGGGAGTTTATTTCGTTACCTTCTGGCGAAAATTTGGTGCCACTCCTGGCAAGATGTTTATGCGAATGAAAATAGTTGATGCTGACAGCCTTGCAAGGCCATCTGTCCGCAACCTCATCAAAAGATTTTTAGGATATATTACTGCAATAATTGGCATTTGGTTTATAGTGTTTAGTAAACGAGGCATGGCTGTCCATGACAAAATTGCTAATACTATAGTAATTAAGAGTTAGAAATAGTATAATTTCATTTATATTTGCAGCGTAACTACAATCTACTTTAAAATCATATATATATCATATATATATTGAGTTGGTGATAGTTTAAATAACGTAATTAAGAAGGCACTTCATCAGTTTTTAGAGTCAAGTTGCTAAGGTTTTTTATCAAGATAAGTTGCATAAATTTTAAGAAAAATAAACTTATCTCATCACCGTCCTTTATATCTCAATAACAATACAACATGGATAATGTTTTTTATAACGTATTACCGATATTTTTAATTGCATTCTTAGGAAGCGTGATTAGAAGAAAGTGGTTAAATTCTGATGAGTTCTGGCGCGGTCTAGAGAAATTATCATTTTATGTTCTATTTCCAACGGTTTTATTCCAACATAGTTCAAAAGTTGATTTTACTTCATCAGAATTTTTAAGACTAACAATAGCATTAGTAGCAGGCAACTTGCTAGTAGCCTCAATACTTATCGTTTATCAAGCAAGGACAAATTACGACAAAATACAATTCACTTCTGTATTTCAAGGGGCGACAAGATATAACAATTATATCTTTTTCTCAGTAGGTGCCGCTTTGTTTGGCTCAAGTGGACTCACTATTATTGCCACAATCTCGCCTTATCTACTGATCCTGACAAACATTACGGCTATAATGTCGTTTTATTATTATTTACCTAAAGAGGGTAACTTAACTAAAAGAAAAAGTTTAGCTATAATGACTAAATCAATTATAGCTAACCCCTTTATACTCGCTAGCTTAGCTGGCTTTACGTTTAACTATTTAGGACTTACTCTAAATGTAGGAATTTACAATACTCTTGAAACTATTGCTGATTCCGCTTTTGCAATTGGTATGTTAATTGTCGGTGCTGGAATAAAATTCAAAATTGAGCCTGAGCATTTCAAACAAGTAGTGTTGACTAGTGGAGTTAAATTAGTAATCACCCCTATTATAACATTTATTATATTATGGATGATGTCAGTGCATGGAACAGCAAGATCTGTAGGTATACTCTTTAGTTGCTTACCATGTGCCACTTCGTCTTATATTTTATCAAGGCAGCTTGGAGGAGATCCGGAAACAATGTCTTCAATAATAACATTTACAACAATCTTTTCAATCTTGTCATTATCAACTCTAGTGTATATCCTGGGTTAACCCAACACTAAGTTTAGGATAAAAATATGGATAATTCAAAGTCACCAGACTATCTCAAAGCATTGGAATATCATCAATCCGGCAGACCTGGCAAAATAGCATTGCGACCAACAAAGTCTCTTGATACTCAGCAGGATTTAGCTCTAGCTTACTCGCCTGGCGTGGCTGCTCCTTGCCTAGAGATCCAAAAAAATCCAGATGATATTTACAAATATACAGCTAGGGGTAATACTGTCGCTATTATTTCAAATGGTACAGCAGTCCTCGGACTTGGGGCAATTGGAGCTGCGGCTTCCAAACCTGTAATGGAAGGAAAAGCCGTATTATTTAAAAAATTTGCTGATATTGATGGCTTTGATGTTCAAGTAGACTGCAGCGATCCAGATGAATTTATAAATGTAGTACGACATCTAGGGTATAGTTGGGGCGGCATTAATCTGGAAGATATTAAAGCACCAGAATGCTTCATTATAGAAGAGCAGCTCAAAAAATACATGGACATACCAGTGTTTCATGATGATCAACATGGAACAGCAATTATAACTGCAGCAGGACTGATAAATGCTGCATTCTTAACTGATCGCAAGCTATCCGACCTTAAGATTGTTGTAAATGGTGCCGGCGCGGCAGCAATTGCCTGCATTAACTTAATTGTTTCTCTTGGAGCAAAAAAGAGTAATGTCATTTTATGTGATACAAAAGGTGTTATATATAAAGGGCGAACTGATGGTATGAATAAATGGAAAGAAGAAAAAACTTCTGATACAAAATGCCGTACTCTTGCGGAGGCAATGGTTGGGTCTAATGTATTTTTGGGCTTGTCAGCTAAAGGAGCAGTTACTACAAAAATGGTAGCCTCGATGGCTGCGTCTCCTATAATATTTGCCATGGCTAATCCTGACCCAGAAATTACTCCGGCAGATATTAGATCTGTTCGTGATGATGCAATAATTGCTACTGGCAGATCTGATTACAATAATCAGATTAATAATGTAATGGGCTTTCCTTATATTTTTAGGGGAGCACTTGATGTACGCGCAAAATGTATTAACGAAGAAATGAAAATAGCTGCGGCAACTGCATTAGCAGAACTCGCAAGGCTTCCTGTCCCTGGAGAAGTATATAGAGCATATGGGTCTGGACATAAATCATTTGGTCCGAATTATATTATTCCAGTACCTTTTGATCCAAGACTAATAACCACAATTCCTGTCGCAGTTGCCGAGGCTGCAATCGCTTCTGGAGTGACAAAAGTTAAAACTCTAGATGTTAAAGCGTATAAAGCAGAATTAGCCAGTAGGCTGAACCCTACCTCCTCATATATGCATTTTGTATATGAAAGAATTCAGCACTCCCCAATGCAAAGAGTCATATTTGCTGAGGGCGAAGAAGAGGAAGTAATCAAAGCTGCAATGATGATGCGAGATGAGCATTATGGGGAGCCAATTATTGTTGGCAGAAGATCTAAAATTGACCCAATTGTTGCAAGCCTAGGTGAGAGCTATAATCTAGACGGAATAACCGTTATGAATGCTGCGATAAATAAAAATATAGATACATACATTGAATATCTATATCAAAAGCTCCAGAGAAAGGGCTATATATATAGAGACTGCGCAAGGATGGTAAAAGTAGATCGCAATGTCTTTGCTGCTTGTATGATTGCATGCGGTGATGCAGACGCTATGGTTACTGGAACAACGAAAAGTTACTTCAATTGTCTAGACGATATATGCAAGGTAATAAGACCAAAACCTAACAAGAGAATAGTTGGATATTCGATCCTTCTATCAAACAAGCACAACGTTATTATTGCTGACAATACCGCGTGCGAATTCCCCCTTGCGCAAGATCTCGTGGAAATTACTATCCAAACAGCACACGCTGCTAAAGCTTTAGGGTTCAAACCCAGAGTCGCTGTAGTATCATTCTCCAATTTTGGCAATCCGATGCGCGAGAAAACTTCTAGAGTTCGTGATGCGGTTGCTATTTTAGATAAGATGGATTTGGACTTCGAGTATGACGGAGAAATGTCCGTTGATGTCGCTCTGAACCCTAATTTGCGTAAATTATACCCGTTCTGCAGGCTAAAAGGACCAGCTAATGTTTTAATTATGCCAGGACTGCATTCTGCTGCAATTTCTACTCACTTATTAGAGGAACTTGCTGGAGGAATATTTATCGGTCCCATTTTAGATGGTTTTGAGTTTCCAGTACAAATAGTTACTATGGGGGCATCAGCCAGTGACATTTTAAAGGTTGCTGCCTTTGCAGCAATTGATGCAATAAATGCAAAAAAAGATAAGAAGACTAAAAAAACAAAATAGCTTCTACAAAAACACTGTTAGAGTTCTTTCGAAGCAAATGCTAGGAGCCCGGAGCGCAAGAACCGCAGCGTGCTTAAATAGCACGTGAGGATTCGAGCACGGGAGCAACAACGCAGATGCCTTTGGAAGTAGAGTTTCGAAAGAACTCTATGATGAATTTAGATTACATCCATAGTTACTGTACAACGCTTTTTATGTTATACAAACCTGGTGTTTAGGCATAAGATTTAATGCGTTCAATCTCTGAATAAAGCTTTTGAAGCGAACACTCGGCTTTTTTAAGCTTTTTATTTATCGCCTTAATAATTTTCTCAGAAGGATTTTCAAAATTCTTCATATGATTCTGGAGCTGAAGCCTAATGTTATTTAGGTTATACTGGGCCTTTGACAAAGCTTGCCAAAATTTTTCTTTTGCTCCAATAGGTGAGTTCTCTAACTCCTGGAACTTCTGCTGACAAACCACATCGAGTTCATTGACCTTAGTTTGCATTAATTCGAGTTTTTCTTTATGAAGTTTAGCAACCTGCTCTATGGTTTGGATAATTCTAGCCTCAACACGAATTTCTGCTGTTCTTTTTAAACCCCAAGCTAAGCCACATTTGCTCATAAGATATATGATCCATTTGTGGACATCAAATTGATGCCATTTATGTCCATTGCGGTAATCCGAAGGAAAGGCATGATGAAAATTATGCCAATTTTCTCCAAGTAATAAAAGAGCTAACCACCAAATATCTCTAGACGTGCCATTGGTGTAACGTTGAGTACCAACAAAATGACAAAGCGAATTTACAAAAAATGTGACTTGTTGTTGCACAGCACGACCAAGTCCAATAAACAAAAATCCTGCGTATGCAGCAAGAAAAGTGGCTCCAAACATATACCCAATAACTGCCGGAACTAAGGTGTTCATAAGAACAGCAAGCTGCCAATAATATTTTAATTGCCATCTTAGCAGTTTATTTCTCCCATGCTTTACCATTGTAATTCTATCAATGGATTTATAGCTACCTTCACCAACCAGCATCCACCCAATGTGAGACCAAAAGAAGCCCATGATTCTACTATTATATTTTAATGGCGTATGCGGATCTTTCTCAGTGTCAGTATATGTATGGTGCATAAAATGATTTGAGGCCCAAGATAGAGCGGGACCTTGTAGTGTGCCAGCAGATAATAAGATTAGTATGAATTCAACATATTTATTGGTTTTGTATGTGTCATGCGCCCAAAGACGATGAAAACCAACTCCAACAGTAATATTTGAAACATAATACCCAGCTAAGAATAAAATCACTTCAAACCATCCTACTTGATGGTCACTCACATAAAAAACAAACAGAGTAATCAAGATTATTGGATACCCTATCAGCGCGAAAATACCAATTAGATTAAGTTCTTTTAACATATGACAACCGCCAATGGTTAGTGAAAAATGGAGCGGGTGAAGGGATTCGAACCCTCGACTTCGACCTTGGCAAGGTAGCGCTCTACCCCTGAGCTACACCCGCTTGTTTTTAAGAATATTTTTAACTACGCAACAAATACCCTAATGCCTCCTAGTAAAATACAAAAATGGGTAAAAAGATCAAGCACTAAATACGTTTAAATCGTTTTTTAACTACATTTTCCGCCTAAAGTCGTTGTCAAAATTGATTTTTTAGGTACTGATCATCGGATTTTGTTCTTCAAGCTTTATAATTTTCTCTTTAAGTAAAAGTTTTTGCTTTTTGAGTTCAGTAATACTATGATCCTGGGCGTGGTTGTCGTTAGCAGATTTTATTCTTTTTTTGAGCTCAGAGTGTTTTTGTTTTAGAGTATCAATATGCGATTTCATTAGATCACCTCCAATTTTACTGCTTAGGTTGGATAATAGAAATTGTCTATCACCTATATAAGGTAGTAGAATATAAAATATATTCAACATGTTTTTTTGTATGATAGAAAAAATTATTATTGGTATTACTGGCGCGTCAGGAGCTATATACGGAATTAGCTTACTCAAAGTGCTAAAAACCCTTGCTATCGAATCACATTTAATTATTTCAAAAGCTGCTCACCTTACTATAGCCACCGAAACAAATTTTACAATAAAAGACATAATTAACCTTGCTGACTATTCATATAATTGCCGAGATATAGGAGCACGAATTTCGAGCGGATCATTTCGAACTAACGGTATGATTATTGCACCATGCAGTATGAAAACACTTTCTGCGATTGCCAATGGATTTGAAGATAATTTAATCAATAGAGCTGCTAGCGTAGTGATAAAAGAAAAGAGGCAATTAGCTCTAATGGTAAGAGAAACTCCTCTTCATGCGATACATTTAGAGAATATGCTAAAGTTAAGCCGTCTTGGGGTGTCAATATGTCCAGCAGTTCCAGCGTTTTATAACAAACCTTCTTCGATAGATGATTTAATAAACCACTCTAACGCAAGAATTCTAGATCTCTTTAATATTGATACCAATATCATAAAACGTTGGGATGGTATATTAAGTAAATAAAAAAAACTTACGAGGTCGTGCCTACTTTTGGCCTAGGATATCCTCTTATTGCCTGAGATCCCGGATCAAGCCCGAGGATGACTTTATACTTCTCGAGATGACTTCATATATCGCCCGGGATGGCTTTAAAACTATTACTTATTTGCCGAAACACCCCTTAGTGTTCTTCATGTTATAATTAGCAATTTGCTGTACATCGTGGACAAGGTCGGTATACGTCCTGACACTGGTTTGATAGTTGTGTTCAAAAAACTTACGTTGGATCTCAATAAAATCACTTGCAGTTCTACATTTTAAGCAATCTTGACTTAAACCTAAGTTATTTTCAAAAGAATTATTGAAATTATCTGCCAAATTTTTTATCATTTTCTTGGTCAGATTCGTACTGTCACTATTACCATGCACAGCTGAACTAAAGGTAGCATTAGCGGAATTTATAAAGTCGTTTACACCTTGCTTCATATCATCAGTAAAGTCCGATTCAAGTACGTTACCACCAAACATTCCGCTGACCGAGTCAAATAGCTTATTCGGTTTTTCATTCTTGTTCTTATCTTTCTTTTCACCAGTTTTATTATCACTCATAATAGTTTCTCCATCAAAACAAATGCTATGTTAGTCATTTTACGGCATTTTTTTTCTTTTCACAAATTTATTTACTGTCGTATATCTCTATATTTGTTAATATCTGTGGTTTTAGAGACTTTATTAGTTCTATAAGGGTTTATATCAACTCCCCCACGCCTGGTATACTTGGCAAATATCGTCAATTCCCCTGGTGAGCACTGCTTCATAATATCATAAAACATATGTTCTACACATTGTTCATGAAATTCACTATGATTTCTAAAAGAAATAATATATTTCAACAAGGATTCATGACTTATTTTTCGCCCTTTATATTTGATTTGTACTGAAGCCCAGTCCGGCTGATTTGTTACTAGGCAGTTTGATTTTAAGAGATTTGAATATACCACCTCTTCCACGATTCCATGATCATTAGATAGTTTTAGTAAATCAGAGTTTATGTTATACTCATCAGCCTCTATGTCTAGTTCATCAAGACATATACCCTCAAACATAGACAACTTGTCACCAGAACACTGGTTTAAAGATTTTACAGAGACATCTGTGCTCGCATTAGTTATGCAATCTAAGTCTGCTTTAAGAGTATTAAGAACTTCATGCTCGTCAATAAATTTTGTTCCATTATAAGAGTTCAGATATAGCTTAACAGACTTTGATTCTACGATGTTTTCAGAATCAAACGGAACAAAAAATTGTACTATTCTAACTTCTGGTTTACCTTTCTGACTAAGCCATGATAGCTCATAACAGTTCCAAAAATCGCCTCCGCTAAAAGGCATATTTCCATGTAGACCAACCTGCTCTCTAGCTAATCTTCTTGGAATCCCCACCAATAGATCTCTGTCATAAAGATCAGAATATTTAGTCTCTTTACCTAACGGCAAATTTAATTGTTCTTTCATTTTTCAATTTACCTTACTGACCATAGTATATTAGCTTTTAACCATATAGCAATCTTGTTTTTAATAGGTTAATACTATTCTCTAGACTGGTTCTTTCCTGTTGACTCAAAAGTGTGGGAGAACATTCTACACAAACAATTAGCCCGTCACTCTCATCTGTTGAAACAATTCTTGAAACATATATCTCATAAGTTTTTTGAATAGTTATGCAATTAAATTTAGTAAGTTTGTACTCATGAATATTAGAGTTTATTTTAGCAAGATTTTCTTGTATATACGTTATAATTTCATTACGAAGTACTGTGTTATTCTCACCAGAAATCATTTTAATTGAATCAATAATTATTATATCTTCCAAATTATAGTACTCTTTGATATTTTTAATCAACCCGCTACAAAACGCAGAAGTATCAGAAATACTTATACTATCTACTAAGTTTTTATATAGAAATTTAGTATCAAGATAGAACTGAATTAACTGGACATTCTTTTCATCCAGCAATTTTTTGTACTTAAAAACCATAGTAATTAAAACAAAAAAAATAAAACAACCAAAAGCGCTAATTACAGTAAAATCAAAATTATTTCCAATCATTAACTTAGCTCACCACAACTTAAATAAATACCAACAAATTAAACCTTAGATTAAGAATAACTATCAATATTCAACCGTGCAATAATTTTCTATTTTTTTACTTAATTTTTTATAAAAATACCGTATATTAACCTGAGTTTGATATTAAGATAAAAAAAGTGAAGTTAATAATCATGGCAGAAGTAATAGCGACAGAGCAACTAAGGCAATATATCAGCAAAATAGAGAGACTAGAAAGCGATAAGAGAGACATTGCCGATGATATAAAACAAGTATTTGACGAAGCAAAAGCAAATGGTTTCGATACTAAAATTATGAGACAAGTTATCAGACTAAAGAAACTTGACAAAGATTCGCTAGCAGAACAAGAGGCAATTTTGGAACTTTATCGCTCAGCGCTAGATATCTGACACCAAGTTCTTTGCGCTAAAGCCCCGGACTTGGTAGGATCGTTTTGATCTATCTTGTTAGCTTGTATAATTTATTAAGTAAGCGATCGATTCGTGAAACAATAGGTATTTCTTGAAACTCTATCTCTGTAAAAATCTGTGCGGTTGCTTCTGCTGGTTGATTCGCATTTGTATTTACGCCATGCAAACTAAAATCTTCATGTATCTTCTTTGTAAAAGACTTGATACCCAGATCAAGTTGATGTGGAAGTATCTCTCGATAGCTAGGAGTAACACTGAGAAAAGAATTTTCTGCTTGAATTGCATCTTCTTTGGCCAATTTGACTTCGCTATCGGTATCAGCAATCAAGTTTATTGAGTAGCTTTGCTTTAGGTAATTGATACTATCTTTCGTGTAATATCTTCTACCTCGCATTTTTATTATTGAAAGGTTCTGATCAGATTTCTCGACATAACGAAGCTTGTGAGCAGATAAACCTGTCAACTCGGCAACTTCAGCGATAGAGAAATATTTCTTTTCAGCTATCATATGTTGTTGACCTTATCCTTAAATGATCTCGAAGGATTAAATCTTAGTACCGTTCTTGGAGCAATAGAAACAGAATTACCCGCATGAATATTAAACCCTGGTCGAGTTTTCTTATGGTTAATTTTCCAAGTGCCAAAATTCTGCAGCATAACTTTCTGATCTTTTTTAGTAAGATTCAAAATTTCTGCAAAAACGTATAAAGTGATTTCTTCGCACAGCGAGAGAGATAAACCAAGTTGAGCTTTTAACTCCTCGGCAATTTTTTCTTTAGTAATGGTCGAGGCTTTACGCATCCTATCCTCATCAATTTTGTATGGTATAAAAACTACCATCTTAAGATCACAGACCCCCAAGTTGCACCAGCGCCAAAAGCAGTAAACACAAGAATCTCTCCTGGTTTGATACCTTTCAATGATTTTAGTTCTGATAATGCAAGAGGAATTGAAGCCGCTGAACAATTTGCGTGTTTTTCAATAGTAATTACTACTTTGTTACTATCAATCTCAAATCTAGAAGCAATGCTGTCAATTATCCGCAAGTTCGCCTGATGAGGGACTAGATAGTCAACATCGGATAGACTCATCCCATTTGACTCGAGTAATTGCTTAACCGATTCAGACATTTTTTCAACTGCACGTCGAAATACTTCTTGCCCTTTCATTTGGACTGTGCCGCTTTTGCCATTCATACTCACACCACCGTCAGTATAAAGTATATCGTACATCGACCCATCAGAGTAAATATTACTATCAATAATACCAGCATTTGAGTTGCAATGCTGCAAAATTACTGCACCAGCTCCATCGCCAAACAACACGCAGGTTGAGCGATCTTGCCAATCAAGGAGAGAGGACATTTTGTCAGCACACACTAACAAAACAGTCTTATATTTACCTGATTTGATCATGCTATCTGCAACATGCATCCCATATATGAATCCAGAGCAAATAGCTTGTATATCGAAAGAAGGTATGTGCTGGAGATTAAGGTATCCTTGCAGCTTATTTGCTACAGATGGGAAACTGTTGTCAGGAGTATTGCTACAAACAATAATGAGGTCTATATCTTTGAGATTAATCTTAGCATCTTTGACTGCAGCAAGTGCAGCTTTATGGGCCATGTGCGAGGTAAACTCATCGTCAGCTGCAATGTGTCTCTGACAAATCCCAGTTCTTGTCCTAATCCATTCGTCGCTAGTGTCAATAAACTTCGCTAGATCATCATTAGTTAAAACTTTTTCTGGTAAGTAGCCTCCACAACCAATAATTCTTGAGGCCATATTAGCTACTATTTTACTCTATTGTATCAGCTTCAACTTTCTCTGCAACAACTTGACGGTTATTGTATGAGCCGTTGCTTGAGTCCATGTGATGTGGTAATCTATATTCACCAGTATCTTTGTCTATTATAACGTTGATTCTGCTCAACGCGTCATGAGCGCGTCTCATATTACGCTTTGATTTCGATGTTTTTTTCTTTGGAACTGCCATGATTTATCCCTCAATAGACTTTTTGTTGTCAGTATTTAAAAAAAGTATTTGTCAAACAGAGGCGCATTATACTATATTTCATCTACAAAATCCATAATAATTTTATATAAATACCATTTATGACGCATTTACACAAACTAATACCATTGATTTTTCTCATATTACTAGCTGGTTGCCAATCTATAGATGTTCGTGGACAGTTTGTAAGCGATGAGGCGATAAAGGAAATAAATACACAGCGGCCAAACAAAATTCAGTTGATGGACAAAATTGGAACTCCAACATATGTTCCAGATTATTCTCAAAATACGTGGTATTATATTCAACGCTCACTAGCCAAGAGAGCATGGTTTGACCCTAAAGTAGTTAACCAACGCATAGTGAAAGTAACGTTTAATGGCGATAAAGTTCAAGAAGCAGGGCTCTTAAGCGACTCTCAGAATGATGAGATATCATCCCAAAGCGCTTATACAAAGACTTATGGTACCGAGCAGAATGGCGTTCAAAAATTTGTCAAAAATATAGGTAGGTTCAATAAAACCACAGACGGCACTAAGAGAAAAAAGAAAAAATAATACTGTGCCATCTTTTGTCATTTCCGCACAGGCGGAAATCTAGGAATAGGTGCACACTATGGCTCGTCATCCTGAACTTGATTCAGGATCTCCTTCCGCTGTCTGAGATACCGGATCAAGTCCGGTATGACGATGTAGCCATTCTGTCATTGTGACCTAGATTTCCGCCTACGCGGAAATGACAAAAAGGGGTATGGAAACGACAAAAGAGGCGCAGAAAAAATGACAATATTAACTTCGGACAGCAAGGAACAACTTCTTTATTTAATTGAGCGGGTAGAGGAGCTAAAGAGAGTCACGGAGAAAATGTGTTTAGAAAGGTTAGGGAAAGAAATAATTTAATGAGAATTTAGTGATGATCAGTGACGTGGAACAAAAAAAATTACAAAAACTCGCAAGGCTAAGTTTTTCAAACGATGAAGCTGAAGCATTCTCTGCTAAGCTTGAAAATGTTCTTGGCATGATTAATAAAATTCATGAGGTTGAATGCCAGAATGTTGAACCACTCCGATCAGTATGCGAAATGAATCAAAGAATGTACGAAGATAAAGTGACTGTATCCGATATTTCTGAAGATCTGTTTAGGAATGTCCCTGGTAAGAGTGCGGATTTAGCGTATGAAATAAAATGTTTTGTTGTTCCAAAGGTGGTTGAATAATATGAAAGAATTGATAAAGCTATCCATAACTGATGCTCTAGAAGGCTTAAAATCAAAGAAGTTTACATCGACTGAGCTCGTTTATGCTCACATAGAGCAAGCAGAAAAATATAAAAATCTTAATGCATATATTACAGAAACTTTTGATTTAGCGAAAGAACTAGCACAACAGGCTGATCAAAATTACCAAAGAGGAGCCAATCGTAAGCTAGAAGGAATTCCAGTTGCAATAAAGGACTTGTTTTGTACTAACGGTATTAGGACTACTGCCGGATCAAAAATGCTTCATAATTTTGTTCCAACTTACGAATCAACAATTAGCAAGAATATTGCTGATCATGGGACAATTATGATTGGCAAAGCCAATATGGATGAGTTTGCTATGGGTTCATCCAACACCACGAGCTATTTTGGTAATGTTATTAGCCCATGGAAAGCAAAAAATAGTAAGAAGGATCTTGTTCCAGGAGGGTCTTCTGGGGGGCCAGCTGCAGCAGTTAGTAGTCTTAGCGCTATGGCCGCTCTTGGCAGCGATACGGGTGGTTCAATCAGGCAGCCAGCAGCGTTCACTGGTACTATTGGGATTAAGCCTACATATGGTAGATGCTCACGATGGGGTATGGTCGCTTTCTCTAGCTCTCTTGATCAAGCTGGTATTTTTACAAGAACAGTAAATGATGCTGCTTTAATGCTTGAAGCAATGATGGGGTTTGATGAAAAAGATTCCACTTCGGTCAACAAAGATGTACCAGAACTTATATCCGCTTCTACAAAATCAAGCAAAGGCATGCGCATTGGCATTCCAAGGGATTTAATGGAGATGAGTGGGGTCAATAGCGAAATAATCAAAATGTGGCAAGATTCTATCGAAATGATGAAGGCAGAAGGAGCCGAGATAATCACTATTTCTCTCCCTCATGCCCAATATGCCCTTCCCGTTTATTACGTTATTGCACCAGCGGAAGCTTCATCAAATTTGTCAAGGTATGATGGTGTTCGTTACGGCTATAGGACTGAAAAAGAATGCAAGTCTCTTGATGAGATGTATACTCTTACTAGAACCGAAGGATTTGGCGAGGAAGTAAAGAGACGCATCATGATTGGCACTTATGTACTTTCTTCAAGTAAAATGGATGCTTATTATTTAAAAGCTCAAAAAATGCGTCGTTTGATAGCAAACGATTTTAAAACAGCATATGAAAAAGTGGATGTGATTTTGTTGCCATCTACGCCAACAGCAGCTTTTGGTATGAATGAGAATCAAAGCGATCCGCTTACTATGTATTTAAACGATATATTTACTATTCCCGCTAGTCTAGCTGGCTTGCCATGCTCATCTATTCCAGCTGCTCTCTCATCTGAAGGATTGCCGCTAGGAATGCAATTAATAGCCCCAGCATTCGATGAGTATAATCTGATTCGGGCGATGGCAGTAATTGAGCGAGCGATGGCTAATACTGATTTCACACCGAGAGGTTTCTAATGGCATATATTAAACTTCTTTCGAGGCTCGCTAGCGAAGAGCAAGTGCTAGGAGCATACGGACCGCAGAACTGCAGCGTACTTAATGTACGTGAGGATTCGAGGACCGGCGTGACAACGCAATTGCCTTCGGTAGTAGAGTTTCAAAAAAAGTCTATTACAGGAAATACAGGAGAGTGGGAGTATGTGATAGGCCTAGAAGTCCATGCTCAAGTTTCTTCGAAAGCAAAATTATTTTCCCAAACTGCAACCGAGTTTGGAGCGCCACCAAATACCCAAGTATCACTTATTGATGCAGCAATGCCTGGTATGCTGCCAGTTTTGAATAGATATTGCGTAGAGCAAGCGGTAAAAACTGGTTTAGGAATCAATGCAGAAATAAACAAACTTTCGATCTTTGACCGAAAAAATTACTTTTATGCAGATTTGCCACAAGGTTATCAGATTTCGCAATTTTATCTGCCAATTGTTCAGAATGGTCATTTGTATATTACGCTTGAAGATGGCTTGGAAAAAAGAATTAGGATCAATCGTATTCATCTAGAGCAAGATGCAGGTAAAAGCATACATGATCAGCATCCAGATTATAGCTTGATTGACTTAAATCGCTCAGGTATTGCTTTGATGGAAATCGTATCTGAACCAGATATGAGTTCTCCATACGAGGCATCTGAGTATGTCAAAAAACTCCGAAGTTTACTACGGTATGTTGGCTCTTGTGATGGCAATATGGACCAAGGATCAATGCGTTGTGATGCAAATATTTCAGTACGCAAGACCGGCGAGCAGCTAGGTACAAGATGCGAAATTAAGAATGTTAACTCTGTTAAAAATATAGTCAAAGCTATTGAATATGAAGCAATGCGTCAGGTAGAGTTACTGGAAAGCGGTGGAAAAGTTGATCAAGAAACAAGATTGTTCGATGCAAATACTGGGCAAACAAGACCAATGCGCAGCAAAGAAGATGCAAATGATTACCGTTATTTCCCCGATCCAGATTTGCTTCCGGTTGTTATTGATGATGCGCTCATTGAAAAAATGAGAGCGGAATTGCCAGAATTGCCTGAAGCTAAAATCAGGCGTTATGTGATGCAAATGAACTTGAGTAAATATGATGCAGAAGTTTTGGTCGCTGATGAGGAAACTGCCATATATTTTGAACAATCTAGCATCGGAACAAGCGCAAAAACTGTTGCGAACTGGATTACTAGTGAATTGTTTGGTAAATTGAACAAAAGTTCAATGACATTGGCTCAGTGTAAGATTACACCAGAAATGCTTCGCTCTATGGTGGGTATGATAGAAGACGGAATTATCTCAGGAAAAATCGCTAAGACAGTCTTTGAAGAAATGTTTTTAAGCGGCCATACAGCCGAGAAAATTGTTAAGGATAAAGGGCTTACTCAGGTTTCTGATCGTAGTTCAATTGAGCCGATTATTGACGAGGTAATAGCTGCAAATCCGGATTCAGTCGAGGCTTATAAGAATGGTAAAGATAAGCTTTTTGGATTCTTTGTTGGTCAGGTTATGCAAAAAACTGGGGGCAAAGCAAGCCCCAACATGGTTAACGAATTATTGAAAGAAAAATTAAAATAAATGGCAATAAGAATTCATAAGGAAGGTGATTTCAAAAAGATGAGGTTGGCTGGCAGGCTAGCTGCGCGCACTCTGGATTATATCACTGAGTTTGTTATTCCTGGCGTTACTACCGGTCGCTTGAATGATTTGTGCCATGATTTTATTATTAATAACGATGCCATTCCAGCTCCGCTAAATTACAAAGGGTTTCCAAAATCGATTTGCACATCGATTAATCATGTTGTGTGTCACGGCATACCATCTGATAAAAAGCTAAAAAATGGCGATATAATAAATATCGATGTAACAGTTATTTTGGATGGTTGGCATGGCGATACTAGTCGTATGTTTTATGTTGGCGATGCAGGTATTAAGCAAAAGCGTCTTATACAGGTCACTTATGAAGCTATGATGATTGGTATTGAGATGGTAAAACCAGGAGTACGTCTTGGTGATATTGGTCATGCGATCGAGCAACACGCTGAAAAACATAATTATTCAGTGGTCCGTGATTACACTGGTCATGGAATTGGTAGGATTTTTCACGACGAGCCAACAATACTCCATTATGGTAAACCTGGGACAGGTGCTTTGCTTCAAGAAGGAATGTTCTTTACAATCGAACCTATGATCAACGCTGGAAAAGCAGAAACTATTTTGAGTAAATTTGATAATTGGACGGTAACTACCAGAGACAAGTCGCTTTCGGCGCAATTTGAACACACAGTAGGTGTAACCAAAGATGGAGTAGAAATTTTTACACTATCACCAAAGAATTTGCTATATCCGCCATATATCAAATCCCTAATGCGCAGCAAAGCGCCAGCTTCAATTAAAATGAACAAAGGTGATTTAAGTGGCGAGCGTTCGGAGCCTATGCTATAACGCTAGTTTTGGATAAGAGAGATGCGCAATTTTAGGCAGTTTTTTAGCGAAAAATATACGTTTTTTGATAAAATAGCTTACCCTATTTTGAGAAAAATGTGTTTTTTACAGCAAAAAAGCGACAAAATAACGCGTGTTTCGTTATCCAAAACTGGCGTTATAGGTGAGGACGAGAGATTCGCGCAAAATCGCTTTTGTACGTTTAATTGAAGCTTGCGCTTTGCTTTGCATTTCGGAACTTGATATTATGAACAAGGAAAATAAAGGAGATAAACAGCCGCATTATCTTGGTCATCGCAAACGGCTGAAGGAAAAATTTTTAAACTCAGATCCTTCTAGCGTTAGTGATTATGAATTATTAGAATTATTGCTGTTTCAGGTTCTGCCAAGACGAGATGTGAAGCCTCTTGCCAAAGAGTTGTTACAAAAATTCGGTGGCTTTAATCGGCTAATTAATGCCGAAAAAGATAAGATTTTTGCCGTAGATGAGGCTAAGGAACCGACTTACTTACAGCTTAGATTGCTCAAAGAGCTTTTGAATCGTATTTTTGGTGAGGAAGTCAAAGAAAAAAACATCATAAGCTCCTGGAGTGCATTGCTTGATTATCTAAAATTTAATATGAGCTGTTTGCAAATAGAGCAGTTTAGAGTTTTGTTCCTGAATAAAAAAAATATCCTTATTGCTGACGAAGTTGTTGCTACTGGAACTATTGACCAAACGCCTGTTTATCCTAGAGAAATTGTAAAGAAATCGCTGTTTCATGAGGCTGGAGCAATTATTTTAGTTCATAATCATCCAAGTGGTAATACAAAACCGTCAAAGTCTGATATTGAGTTAACCACTCAAATCGTTAATGCTTGTAATATGATTAATGTAACTGTTCATGATCATGTTATTATAGGCGGTGGTGACTATTATAGCTTCAAATCAAATATGCTACTATGACTTACTATATACTGAGTATTTTTATTTTAGGCGCCATTTCGACTATTGCATCTTACTTATTCACTAGAGTATTGATTAATCTGTTGCCAAAATATGGAATGGTTGATGTGCCAAGCACGCGAAGAGTTCATGACAGAGAAACGCCGCGTGGTGGCGGAGTAGCATTCGTTGTTATTTTCGGAACATTATTACCTTTATTTGAGTATTGTATGTTTGGAAAATTTGATCGCTCCCTTGTGATATTACAGATATTTTTTCCGATAAGTTTAGTATCGTTTTGGGATGATATATCTCATGTGGTAATCCCCATAAGGTTGCTTATACATGTATTATGTTCGTTTCTAGCAATTATGTGGTTAATACACCCAAACCCGATACTTCGCTATGAAATTCCGGTTTATTTAGATTTAACAATAGCTGCTTTTGCTTTACTTACTTTTTTGAATTTATATAATTTTCTTGATGGTATTGATGGTATAACTGTCAGCGAAACTGCGCATTTGTCATTTACTATTATAATTCTTTGTTTTCTTGGTTATGACATCATTCCGAATGTTGACATGGTAATTATTATTACTACTATCATATTAGGGTGGTCGATAGGATTCTTTTACTTTAACTGGCAACCAGCAAAAATATTTTTAGGCGATGCAGGAAGTATAAGTCTCGGCTTTTTACTCGGAATATGTTTGCTCACAGTGGCTTCGGCAAGTACTAAACTATTTGCTGCCTGCGTCATTGCTTCGCTCTATTACGTTGCTGATGGGGGTTTGACTATCTTAATCAGAATTGTTAAAGGCGAGAGAATATGGGAACCTCACTTACAACATTTTTTCCAGAAATCAGTACGAAAGGGACGTAGCCATGAGCGAGTAGTAAAGCGTATAATAAAATGTAATTTATTACTAATGATTTTTTCGGTTGGCTCGCTCTATTATCCAATCATTTCGATAATTGGAGCACTTATTGTTGTAGTAATTACCCTCATTAGGTCAGTATTATGAAACCCATAATTAATGACATAAATAAACTGATTCATAGCATTTTTAAAAGACAAAATCCAATTTTGGCCGAGTTAATTATAAATTGGGGAAAAATTGTTGGTGTTAAATATAGTAATCAGTCAAGTCCGTTAAAGATTACTACAAGTAGAGAAAATGGGAAGCAAATAAATATTTTGCATGTGGCAGTTGATAGCTCAAGTGTTTCAATGGAAATTGCCTATCAGCAAGAATTGATGATTGAACGAATAGCGATATATCTTGGGTATAAAGGGATTAACAAGATTAGGCTACTAATTAGAGGGTGATATAGGAAAAATGAAAGATTTAGATTTTGCGATTGAAGTAGAGAGAATTGTAAATAAAATAGCACAAACTATTGAAGATAATGATCAAGAATGTAGATTTGATCTGGATTTAAATGATGGGATTCTTACTTTTACAAATGAGAATGGGACCTATGTTATTAACAAGCAAAGTGTCGCTAAAGAAATATGGTTGTCTTCACCTGTAAGTGGGCCATATCATTTTGCTCTGCAAGGGAAACAATGGAAATCTCGTACTGGCTCAGAATTATATCAAGTACTGACGCATGAATTGCAAATAAAAATAAAAGGTTAGCTAATCAATGAGCAGCAACGTCAAAGAATTAGGACGCTATTTAGTCGCGCACATAAAGAGTTTATTGATAGTATTAGTATCCTTACTAAGTGTTTCTGCATCTCTTCTCTTTATAGGATTTGTCTTTAGAAGGCTAATAGATAAAGGTCTGGGCGCCGGACAAATAGGTGTGGTTCATAATTCTATTTATTTAATTTGTGGGTTGATTTGTATTTTTGCTGTTGGAAGTTTTTTTCGTTCTTATTATATTAATTTAATTACTCTTAAAGTAATGTCTAAGCTTAAATCAGACACCTTCAGAAATCTATTGAAAGTTGATTTGACTAGATTTGAAGATTTAAAAATTGGTGATATTATTTCAAGATTAGGGTCAGATGTTGAAATGATTGGTAATTTAATTATCAATTTTTTATCATTCTTTATCAGAAACTCAATAATGTTACTAGGTGCAGTAATCCTAATGTTTATAGAGAGCCCTAAGCTTTCGTTGATGGTTATGCTTAGTATCCCTGTACTCTTATTTCCTATACTTAGATTAAGTAAACATGTCAGATCTTTATCTAAGCGAGTTTTAGAAGAGCAGAGTTTATTAGCTTCCAATATTGAAGAAAATTTTATTGGTATCAGGACGCTTTATGCTTATAACCAGCAACAATATTTGGCGGATCAATTTGATAAAAAAATTCATTCAAATGTCAAACATGCAAGTGTACGGCTAAGACTGAGGTCATTATTTTTTGCATTAGCTATAGCAATAATTACTGGTTCAATAACTTTGGTCATTTGGGTTGGTAGTATTGACATTTTAAGCGGCTCTATGACTTCTGGTGAAATGATATCATTTATCTATTATGCAATGATAGTGGGAATGAGCGCTGGAGGTATAGCTGAGCTTCTGAATGAATTACAAAGTCCATTTGCGGCTTTAGAACGTGTACTTGAACTCCGAGACTTAAAACCAAATATAACACCTGTACTTAGTGAAGAATTTTTAGACCAGAATTACTCTGTTCGTTTTGAAAAGGTTAGTTTTTCTTATCCATCAAGACCAGATATTTTAGTATTAAAAAATATTTCACTCGAGATAGTGCAAGGAAAATTTACTGGTATTGTAGGCAAATCTGGCTCCGGCAAAAGTACTTTACTGCAGTTATTATTAAAATTTTATAATCATCAACATGGTAATATTTTTATTGGTTCAAAGAATATCACCCTTATTAAAGACGAGCTTATTCGAAACAAAATTGCATATGTTGAACAAAATCCAACGATATTTTCTGGATCTATTCGCTCTAACATCAATTTTTCTCAGCCCAACGCTAGTGATAATGAGATAGAAAATATCGCAGAAATTTGTGGTATCCTTAATTTCACTAATAATCTTGAATTGGGACTTGATACAGAAATTGGCGAGAGAGGTATAAGAATATCAGGTGGGCAAAAACAGAGAATAGCTATTGCTAGAGCTCTATTATATAACCCAGAAATTTTACTTTTAGATGAAGCGACAAGCGCGCTAGATACTGAAAGTGAGGAACAAATATTATTTAATGTACGAGATTTTTTAGCTGGTAAAACCATAATTTCTGTTGCACATCGTATATCTTCTATTGAAAAAGCAGATGAGATTTTAGTTATTAACCAAGGAGCGCTTGCAAGTCACGGCACACATAGTCAATTGCTACGAAATTCAAAGATATATAATGTTCTGTATAAGGAGCAAAAATAACTTTGGCATTTGGTAAAATTTCTTTGCAAAAAAAATCCCTTTGTGACATTATGAATTTCATATTTGTAAAACATAAGATAGGTATTATAATGAAAAAGAAAATTTTATATGGTCTAAGCGTAGCTTTACTGTTTTGTAATGTTACTCAGGTTATCGCTACTGAAAACTCGACTGCTACGGGCAGCGCTGCAGCTAATCAACCACCTGCAGCTGAAGTAAAGACCACTCTAGAAATTACAGATGTCTGGGCACGCAAATCTATGTCCCCAAACAACAACTCAGCCGCATATATGAAAATCAACAATCCAACTGGAGAACAGATTACAATTATCGGAGCATCTGCATCAAGAGTTGCTAATAATGTCGAACTTCATAAGAGTTTTGTAGACGAAAAAGGCGTAAGCCGTATGACTTCAATTGACAAAATTGTTGTACCTGCTGGAAGCTCAATAGAACTTATGCCAGGAGCGATTCACATCATGTTATTTGATTTGAAAAAGAATTTGGCTGAAGGAGACAAGTTTGATATTACAATCAAGATTGAAGGCAAAGATCCGATCGTTCTAGAAGCGACGGTGAAATAGAACATCCTTTAATCAATAAAATCTCATACTCTAATAGACCTCTTGCATAACCCATAAATGAGCGAGGAATTTTTTCCGAAGGTCTATTGTTGTCTCTCCGCCGGAAATGCCTTACAGAGGTTTTCCTATCCCTTATTGTCATTCCCGCGCCAGGCGGGAATCCATGGCAAAACGGCTAAAAGAC
>CANNHR010000016.1 GCA_947505405.1 Rickettsiales bacterium | reverse complement strand
TACCTATGGTTAAGTCGCTTTAGAATCATCGTTCGATTTGAATCGGAATTACCATTCGGTTTGAATCGGAATCATCGTTCGATTTGAATCGGAATTACCATTCGGTTTGAATCGGAATCACCGTTCGATTTGAATCGGAATCACCGTTCGGTTTGAATCGGAATCACCGTTCGGTTTGAACCGGAATTACCGTTCGATTTGAACCGGATTATGCAGTGCGTTGTTCTGATGTTAAAAATTCTTTCATAAGTCTTTTTACTAAATTTTTATGAAAAATCCAAATGCTCAGTCACGATGGGTATATCTAGCTGCTCTGCTATTTTTTTCACAGAGATAGGAGACCATACAAAACTGGGTGGTCGGTTAAGATTTATTAGAGTTGTTAAAAATTTTAAATCCAATTTGTATGTAACATCTTCTGAAAAACAATATGTGATTTGGTGTGATATTCATACAAACCTAGATTTTCTGCCTACACCACCCAGTTTTGTATGGTCTCCCTACATCAAAAAATCTTGCATTAATATAGCAAATTTGCTATATTAAGCTATGACATGGATTATTAATGTTCACCCTAAAGCGGTGGTTGAGCTTAATGGTTTGCCTACAGAAATGCGGGCAAAGCTTGCACGCCTTCTGGATTTTGTAAAGGAAGCAGGCCCTCAGGAATTGCGTGAACCTCATGTGAAACCTCTTGGTAATAAGCTTTGGGAAATTCGTTTAACCGGTAAGAACGGGATTGCAAGAGTTATCTATGTGATCTTTAAAAACAAACAAGTTGCATTGCTGCATGCATTTGTTAAGAAAACACAAAAAACACCAGCAGCAGCTTTGCAAATAGCAATGCGTAGATTAAGGGAGATGCACGATGACTGAGTGGGTGAATTTTGATGCAATTAAAAAACAATGGTTGGAAGATAAGGAATTTATGGATCATTACCAGAATTTGGAGCTTGAACATAAAATTTCCTTAGAACTTGTCAAAGCCAGGGTAGATGCTGGTTTAACTCAAGAGGATATTGCCAAGATGTTGGGGACTAAGCAATCAGTCATTGCAAGGTTGGAATCTGGTAGAGCTTTACCAAGTTTAAAAACTTTGTATAAATACGCGCAAGTTACTCATAAAAAGGTGGATGTACACTTGATTTAGTTTTACTTTCTAAAAGCTGAAAAAGCCTTTGCTATTGATTTTGCAATTCTTTATGGTGCACTTATGAACTAACCCAAAAGCTTAAAAATGATAGTTTTCATAATATTTACCCTGATCATTCTAGCACTACTGAAATGGCAAACTGGTGGCAGCTAGGGATTGCTCGTTTAAAAAAAGCAAAGAGAATAGTCAAAGAAGCAAAGGGATCCTAGAATCAGATCAGCCAAATCATCAATCAGTACCACTTGCAAAAATTATTTGTTGCACAATCACAAAACTACACTGCATTTAACGAGATTGGTAGGTTTTTCATGAAAAGTGGTATCCAAATATGTGGCGGAAGTAAGCAAAGTTATTGCCTATCGCAACCCCCCGTTTAGATATGGTCTCCCTATTTACCTATGGTCATTTTCTTTTTGCGATTCTTTCGTATATAAGCCAATTCTTTTGTTATCATCCTTAAAATATACCATTTCAATTGAGAGAGCAATTTTGTGAATTCCCTTTGCATAAATCTCCTTTGTGGATAAATATCTTTTGTAATTATAGGAAACAAGTTGTCTGTAATTTCTCTCAAACTAGACTTTAAACCCATTGAGAGATTTGTAGCCCAGTACGAACCTTCTCCAGTTGCAAAATGCAGGTTATAAAAAAAAGTCACAACCCAAGAAAAAGAAAGGGGTTTTAGACAACAGAAAGAGTATCTTTATTTTAGTAAGTGATTTTGCCTGCTATTTTTGGAGGCAAAATTTAGTATCTCTTTTTAACTGTTGTATCTGATTTATAAAAAATGGTAAAATATAAAATAGTTGAAAAACAATAAAAACTATGTGTAAAAAATTTTGGCAACAACAGGAAAATTAACAGACAGTCTCTTTGATCTTAAGGAGGCATACTGGGAAGATGTAAGGGAGGAAGTTAGCAGTCTTAACCCAGAACTCGCAGCAATTTGCGACGAAATCAGCCCGAGCAAGAAGTACCCCTTATTTAGGTTAAGTTACCCTTATGGAACTACTATCGTTGATCAAGGGCAATTTTACCTTCCTTCCTTGACAGGCGAGACGTTTTCCGTAAAAGATTCCAGCCTTCCTTCTTTCCTTCGCGAAAATCTTAATTACTCTTCTATTCCGTTATCTCTGGTGCTTCATAATAATACGGAGGTTTTTGTTGAAGTAAATGAAAGAGTTAAGCCTCTTAATTTTTTTAAGCCAGGAGACCTTTTTGGTGTTTTTGAAAGTGTGGATCACCTCACTAATACAACTTCTACTGCTATGTGGAGCGTAACGGCAGGAGCGCGTTCTACATTTATGATTCCTCGCATTACAGAAAAAATAGGGCACAATAGAATGCGAAAAGAATTTAGAATTTCAGAAAAAGAGCCTCCTTCATCCCTTTTAAATCAATGGAAAATTTTTAAAGGAATTTACGGCTGTAGAGAAAGAGAAGCTCCTTGGACTAGTGATATTCTTGTTTTTTCCAGTAAGTGGTTTGATAATAACAAAAGTGTATCTTGGCTTAAATTTCAAAAATATATCTTCAAACTGTGCTGGTCTCAGATGCAATTGTTAAGGGATTCAACAGAGTTTGGGCTACTCTGGTCTTCTTTTTCTGATGCTATAAGTAGCCGCAATTTAAAGCCTCGCCCTTATCTTATTGACACCGTTAAATATTTAGCATCCATTGCAAATGGAGCTGCTGTGGCTTTCAGACCCGCAATTGATGAAAGTGCCTTACCTCTTTCTATTATTCAAGATGCTTATATTAACTGCTACAATTTAAAAACATATATTCCCACCATAATGCAACCTTCCAAACTGCGAGATGAGGTTAAGAAGGTTTACTACTCTCTTGCACTTCCTACGATTTTAGGGAGTACCCCATTTGTAAGAAATGCTCCTTCTCTTATTGAAGATGAGAGGGATATTAAAAAACTCTTAGAAACCTTTATACGTACTATAAAAGATAGTCACCTTATTTCTTATCCCCTGGCGCATGTGAAGTACGATTTTTTCCATACAGATGATGATCAGTATGGAGAAATCTTGAGTAGCAAGGAGATTGAGAAAGAGGATCCCAATTTTTCTTCTTTTAATTCCAAGAAATTTCAAAGTCGTGTATTTTGCACAACTTCACCTTTCTTTAGAGGATGTATAAGAATTTCTAATCTCAAAAATAAAGAGTACAACATATGATTATACCTGAATATGATACAAAATTACCTGTCTTAGAAGCTATAGTAGCGGCTATTCCAGATAAAAAAACCTTAAAACTTGGATCTGTTTGTTTTGTTTGTGTTCAGCATCTTCTTTACACAACCATCCAGCTAATGGAGAGTTTAGTTAGCCTAGGAGCACTTCCAAGCAATATTTATATTATGGGAAAATCGTACTCCTCTTCTCCTCATGTATTATCCACCTTAGAATCCAAGGGATACAATTACTATAATAATGAGCCTCAAGAAAAGTTAGGTACTTTTTCAGATTGCTTTCAAAATGATATTAAGCGCATGTGGGAAGATGTTCATGAGAGTGTAACAGAGGAAAGTATAAAACTTATTATAGTTTTAGACGATGGAGGATTTTGTTTAACAAATGTTCCTCAAAAAATTAGAAAACGCTTTCCCCTTATAGGAATAGAACAAACAACGTCAGGATTAACAAACATACGTTTACGTAGAGTTCTATTTCCAGTAATTGAGGTCGCTATTTCTGCAGCTAAGCAATTAGTTGAATCACCGATGATTGCTGAAGCCGTTGTAAAGAAATTAAATGCAATTCTTCCGGTAGAAAAAAAAAATATATCATGTGCGGTTGTAGGACTTGGATGCATTGGGATTGCTATTACCAAAAAACTTTTGTCACTCAATCATTCTGTTAGAGTGTATGATAGAGAGCCTAAAAAAAACAAAGCAGTGAGTACAAGATCTGCAATTGCTGCGCTTGATATTGGCACGTTGCTTCACGAAGCCGAGTATATTTTTGGATGTTCAGGAAATGATATTACAAATGGTCTAGATCCCAAGATTATTAATGGCCCAAAAACTTTTATTAGTTGTTCTTCTCGAGATAAAGAGTTTCTAACTTTATTAAACATATTTGAAGAAAATAATTGTTCGTACAATACCACATTAGATCATCTTGAATGTCAAATTAATAACCATCCTGTTAAAATTCTGAGAGGTGGTTTTCCGATCAACTTTGATAATACTGGAGAGTCAGTTGCAGCCGTTGATATTCAATTAACGCGAGGACTTTTATTGGGCAGTGTTCTGCAAGCCGTTTTATCTTTTTGGAGCGGATTAAGTATGAAAAAAAGGCGATGCATGCTAGATCCAGCACTGCAAAGTTTTGTGGTGTCCCAGTGGAGACGTGTGGGATCTACTCATTTGTTTTCTCCTGGACTTTTGGATTTATTTGGGGATTTTGGATGGATAAAAAGGCACTCTAAGGGAACGTACACGGAAAATGCTTTGTTTGATGAATGGTTTTTCCTTCCATGCGCGAGCTTCTGAATCAAAGAGGCAAATAGCCTAAGACAGTAAAGAGTTGAATAGAGTATAAAAAAGTCCTCTTCTCTTCTGCTTCTGTCATCTTAGCAAACCAATCTTGAGCTTCGGCATGTGTAAGTCTTCCATAATCTGTGGCCTTTTTTGCAATCGCAGAAAAGTCAAAGATCTTACTTAGCGTTTTAAAGCTTTGTGTGAAAGACACTTCAGGAATTACGGTAACTTCATGAAGTCCATGATTCACAAGTATTTCCGGTAGTTGTCTTCCGATATATGGATTGACGAAGCTTTTAATTATTTCATCTAAAATAACTTGAGTTGTCTTTGTGTAAGGTGCCAAGATAATCGATAAGGCATCTACATCTGTAAAGCAGATTCGTCCTCCTGGTTTAATAAGGCGAAAGATGCGTTCTAAAGAAGCTGGAATATCCTTGTGACTTACCAAAAACCTATCTGCATGGCATGAGGAAAAGTTATTGTCAGGGCAAGCAAGCTGAGTAACATCTGCTAGGAGGTAGGAAATATTTTTATTCCGAGAGCGTCTTTTGGCTTCCTCAATCATACGCTGGCTTAAATCAACGGCTACAACACCCCCCTTTTCTCCAACAAGTTCAGCCAATAGTTCAGCATCTTCCCCATGCCCACACCCAATCTCTAGAACCCTATCTCCTTTCTTTATCTGCATAGCATCAAGAGCACGCTTCTTAATTGATCGAATACATGGCAGAGACATCATGATATCCATGGAATCAATTAAAAAATCTGCATTTGGACTAGAATCTAAATTTGAAAAGTCCTTAAAATGAAAGGAATCAATGGCATTTGGTTTTTTTATCATTTATTCTTTTTAGTTAAAAAGTTTGCTAGTGGTAAGTATATTAGAAGGGGCAGTTTGATCTTGCAACAAAAAATTAGACAGATCCGACTACGGCAGATGCGATATTAGACAGGTTGCTGGAAAAGGTTCATCGAATTGAGTTAAATGGAGAGTCGATGCGAAGAATTAAAGTTATTGGTTGATGGTGAACAATTTGGCAAAATGTTTTGCTTACAACGGTAGCCATCGTTAACTGTTCACGTTCGAATAATTTTGGCTGTTCATCTTCGTAATAATATGCAACGAGCTGGTAACTCTTGTAAGTACGGCACTTTTACGCCGTAGCATAAACATCTGGGTTAAACTTTTAAGCGCTTGTTTTTTATCTTGGGCTTTTTCGATAAATTTTTTATAAAAACTTTCACGCGAGCCTAATAAACCCGGTACGATAAATCTAAACAGGCTCCAGAGTTCTTTTAGATTATTTTCAATCGGTGTACTAAACCGATTTAAAATAATCCATAATCGTTACTATGCCTAGAAAATTAGCGACACACAAATATTTATGGGATACTAGCGGGACAAATGCGCGGCAATTCATTAACTTTTTACCTAAAAAACCTGAGAAATTGTCATCAGAAAGAAAAACACACTAGCAGAACATTTATTGTATAGTAGGACAATCAAGTTAGAATCACTTTTATGGTCGTAAACCATTTTGAAAAGTTTGGAGCAAAGTTGGAGTTTGTATTGGTTGCTAGCTCATACGCTTTATTCATCATGAATGCATGTCGTTCAGCTAGATCTTTGATTCCAGCTGCTTGCTTTCGAAGAACATTAACTTTGTTAGGGTCACCCTTCTTACGACTAGATCCTGGCGTTTTCGTGCGTGGAACCTGGTACCTCACCTATTTTATCTATTTAATGAGCCATCTTACTACTATTTGAGCTTCTTGTGGTATTCCTTCAGATATTTCCTCTCTCATGTGTTTCACCTAGCTTTCTCTAATGCGCGCATTATTACTAGTCTTTTTTTTGGAGATCTCATATATACCGACCCGTTTTGTGTACTAATCTTTTTAAGATAAGCTTCTATAGCTTCTTGGCTAGGAAATACCCTATCATCTGGGCCAACTATGCCAAACATACATTGCGCATAGGGATCTAACCAATTGAGCTTTTGCTCTGATAGCATAAATGTAATTTCGTCCGTTTCCCAAAATATAATTGGTGCTTCTTTATCTGCATCCATAAGCCAGCTATCTACTTCAGACGTAAGAAATGTAATGAGCTTTTGCTCTGATAGCATAAATGTAATTTCGTCCGTTTCCCAAAATATAATTGGTGCTTCTTTATCTGCATCCATAAGCCAGCTATCTACTTCAGACGTAAGAAATGTAATATGTACCTCACTATATTTTTTGCGTTTTATTGCATCGTTTTCAGTGCAGCCAAATTTCTGAGCAACTGCAAGACCTTCATGCAGCACATATTTTATACGCTGTATTTCTGCTTTATCCCGCAAAGAATGCATCACTAAAGCTAATGCATTTACCGTTGTAAAGTAAGAAACTACTTCTCGAGCTTCTGTAAAATGTAATGGTTTTTTTTATAAACGTACATAATTATTCATTGTAACCATGTTCCTCATGATATTGTTCCATTTTTCTATCCTCTTCTCTTTCTTCTTTCATTACTTTTACTATTTTTTCTGCGTTCACTTTTGCTTCTTGTAGCATTTCTTCGTATTATTGCACTTACTTTTTTTCAGCTTCTTGTCGCAATATTTGTTCGAAAGTCATATAAGTTAAATTACCTGGTTTTGTGTTGGTTATATTCCCCCTTATCTGTACAACAGATTTAGTTAATGTGTCTCTCATTCTATTTCTCGCTTCAATAATACTCATCATATCGTTAGTAGTAGTAAACCTTTCCCACATTTCTATTCGCGCGCATTTTCTTTTTCCTCATGGATTGCTTGATTGATCTTGTCTTGTTCAGTATTTCTTCTTATCGTGCCAAACGGGCATAAATAAAACACAGCATCATCAAACGCTTTTTAAGTCGCGATAAAAATTTTCGTGTGACCCAAGCGCAAGCAAAGTCAAAATAATAGAATCTGGGTTGTAAGTATAAGCTAGAAGAACAGGCTGGGTTACCATTTTGAATTTGTGAACCCTTACTCCAGCAAGATCTCCAACCCTTAATTCTCCAATGTTTGTGTCATTCATAATGGTTTTTACCGCTTTGTCCAAGTCTTCTTTCTGGTTGCGGTGTAGTTTCTTTACTAACTTAGCAAAAGTTTGGGTTTGTATTACTTCCATGCCCGATCTAATTAACCAAAGTGGTATGGTGTAACTAATTTTTCAATAGACTCCTGTTGAGCAATTAAAATTTCGTGTATGAACTTGTAGGTTAGATCTGGATTTTCCTCTGTTATTTTGCCGATACGTGACCAGTACTCTATTTGCTTAGGTACAGACCTGCTGTACACTTCACCATAACGTCGCGCTGACACAATAAGCTCATCCGAAAGTTTAATGGTAGTAGCCATAATCCTCACCCTAATTTTTCCTTATCTTTTATAAGATACACCATTAGGTGTATTATTGCAACCTTTTACTCCAAAAGAATGTCGGTTAGTTTTATGTTAATTGCTTAAACAGACTATTGAGTAAAAGGCACATTCCAAGGATAACTGCTACTAAAACCAGGAGGGAAATAGCCACCTTGAAGCGTTTCCTTATATTCCTGATCCATTTTAGGAAGTTTTTATCGTATTTCTTTGGGGTTTCTTTAGACATAGGGATAGACTCCTCCTGCCATATGGCATAGTTCAAGGGTTCAAGCCTTTTGGGCTTGTTAAAACTGATGTGAATGCTTACACTTGATATAATGTTTAATATCTCTAATTACTATTGTCAATAGAGGATGATATGCCTATTGAATCAAGACTTACAAATTTCCCTTCTCGGATTAAAGCTATCCGAACTACTTTGTTAGGAATAACTAGAGATGTATTTGCCAAACGTTTCAATATACCAAGTCCTACTCTGGCTAGATGGGAGTCTGATAATAGTAAGGTGGCGATTACTCCTGCATCTATAAGCAAATTGATTGATGGGTTGGCTAAAGAGAACATTATTATCACAGAAGAATGGTTGCTCAACGGTCGTGGAGTTTCTCCTTTCGATAGCACACCTGCTTACGTTGAGGAATCAAAAGAAGAATCATTTTTTTTGCTAGCTAACCCCAAAGCAATTTTGTTTGAGGTGCCTGATAACTCTTATGAACCGCTATACTCTGCCGGTGATTTAATAGGAGCTTTTTTAGTCAATCCTACTAGCCTTACGAATATGAGTATTACGTTGGTAGAACACAGAGATTCTAAGAGAGAAATTAGAAAACTTATTGCTGGTAATGACGGATTGATTTTCTTCTTGCCGGTTGGAACCTCCAACTTAGCAAAAGCTATTGATTATAAACCATCCTTGAAGGTTTATAAAATCATCTGGTTTAAATCGCAACCCAAGAAGTAAATTTTGCATTATTTCTTCCAAGTCGCAATAACTCAGAGAAAATCTACATTTCATATAGACAAACATCATTATCAGTTCTGGAAATGAGCAAAAGCACTTAAATTTTGGCAGCAATTCTTTGGAAATTTTTAATAGTACAGGATTCCTCTTTCTCTTCAAAAATCTAACAGATTTTTTACATCTTCAACAGATGCGACAGAATCTATATAAGATCTAAGAGACGAACCAGATGCCTTTAAAGTATGGGATGAAACTAAGGATTTATCCGCATTAGGCTTATCTTCAGATACTTAGCATACTTCCAGCTTTAGCTGGTTGTCATTAATTATTGCGGCCGCAATAATTTATTAAACAAGATTGTCAATTTTAAATAGGAGATCTTTGATCTTAATTTTCAGTTCTTGCAATTGGGCAACGTCAAGATTTTTTATTGCACCATCCTGAACTTTGAATTGGCTATTTTCATAAACAATTCTTATTATACTTTTGGATATTGGCTTTACTGGAGATCTTTCAATTATTAAAAACATTTCTTCTAATGTTTTAGCCTTTATAATTTTTCTTAAAATATCTCGAGACTTAATGTTTTTATCAATCAATATTTTTTTTACTTCTTTTGGTAATTTTGCATAAGATAAATAGTTAGAGATTGTCGACTGATTTTTCCCAATTTTATCTGCAATTTTACTAACCTCTCCCCACTTAGAATCACTAACTATAGAACAAATAGCATCTCCAATTTCAACCGGGTGTAAGTCTGCTCTTTGAATATTTTCAATTAACGCAACCTCTTCTGCTGTAGATTCATTAACAATGATGCAAGGTATCTTCTGTAAACCAAGTATTTTTGCCGCTCTTAATCTTCTTTCTCCAGAAACAACTTCAAATTTTTCCAAAGTCTTTTGTGATGCAAAAACAAGTAGAGGGTTTTGAATTCCATGTTCCTTAATAGTAGCTGCCAATTCAACAATTTGAGATTCGTCAAATAATTTTCTAGCTTGTTTTGAGTAAGGTATAAGCAAATCTATAGGTAAATTATAATATTCTCCAACATAATCTTCTTTTCCCACAGAAGATCTAAGCTTTGAAAAATCTTTTTTTACAGAATTTTTTTCAAAATTTATGCTAGGTTCTTTGTATCTAATTTTACTCATAAAAGTCACACATTAATTGTTGTAGTTTTATTTAATAAATATTGAGTTAACTCAACTATATCTTGCAAAGCAATAGAGTTTTTCTTTGCAACACATGGCAATGGAATCCCCTCCTTTGCGGAAATATTAAAATCTTCCGCTTTTCTAACAGCAAAATCTGGTATTAAATATTCAGAAAAATTTTTTCTTAATATTGTCATTGCCTCTGCAGAACTTCCATAACGCTCTTCATACTTATTGGGAACCACTATTATTTCTGGATTGTTCTTTTCCATAATATTAAAAAACGACCCCATATCATCAAATAAAATACCTAAGGCATTTATACTATATGATTGAGTTTCACAAGGAATACATAACAAATCACAAAACATTAGTATATTTCTAATTATATAACTAATGTTTGGATTAGTATCAAATAATATAAAGTCATACTCTTCTTTAAGAGATTGAAGACGAAATTTAAACTGCTCTTCTCTCCTTCCCATCATAGATAGCTCCATATCAAATCGAGAACAAGCAATATTTGATGGAAGACAATCATATCCTGGAAAAACTTGCTTGATTGCTTCTTTAGCTGGAATACCTTTAGTTATTACATCGTATAAAGTTAAAAAATTTTCTGATATATCAAACCCCAAAGAATTACTTAAGTTTCCTTGTGGATCAACATCAATAACAAGTATCTTGTATCCATACATCGCTAGCAAAGATGAGATTTGAAAGCAAAAACTAGTTTTTCCCGTCCCTCCCTTAAAATTATAAAATGCCCATACTTTTTTTTGAGCCATTTTTTTCTGTGAAACAAAATAACTTAATATTCTAATTGAATTTTCAACAGAGTATTTTAAATTCCTTTTGGTACCAGTTTCAATATGGGAAATACTATTATTTGCAACATATCTATTAATAGTGGAGGGATGCTCTTTTGAAATCTCGGCCATAATACGTTGAGTTAAGAAAATTGAATTGCCGTCCATACTATATACATTTAAATAGGTTACAACCTCATCATACATGTTTTTCTTAAAAAGAGTAAAGTCTAAAATATAGAATTTCAACTATTTTTGGATTATTTTTAACAATAGGTTGCCAATAAATTTTAAATGTGGTTATTATGCCTAGTAAAGAAAATTTATTATGTCGTAATAAATACAAAAAATAAGGACGCCTGCTATCAACAGACATCCTTAAATAAAGACAAGCACACGAGCTGAGACAAGAAAGCTCTTTCCATGCCTTGACTATGCGGTATTTTTACCTTACTGTCAAGAAATTTGTCTCATTTTGTGTGCATAACCTCAACTTTTTAAAAGGAGTTGCATTTATGCAAACGTTTAAATTATTAAGTAATGACTCTGTCTTACTCTCACAACCTAAACTTATCATTGAGTTCGGTAGGGCAGGGGCACAGCTGTTAAGTCAATTACATTATTGGTTGTCAAAAAAAGAAACATTAGGTTGCAATAACAACGGAGTTCGTTGGATTTACAATTCAGCAGATGCCTGGTCTGAGCAATTGTGCATTAGCCCACGCCAAATTCAACGCATTATCAAAAAACTAACAAATCTTGGAATTTTGTTGGTAGAAAAACTAAGCGTTAATAAATACAATCGCACCAATCACTTTACGATTAATTACCAAACTTTAGAGCAATATATAGGATCAAATGCCTTGAAACCCGCAGAAAACTCGATTACGACAAAATGTCGCAATGCAATACGTCAAAATGTCCCAATGTATATACAAAAACTACCTAACAAAGATTTTAATAAATCAGACGAATTTTCAAAAAATTCTGAAGTAGTAGGGCGGGTGGATAGTAATTTAGCTAACGCACCACAAACATTCGAGAAACCACAAGTCAAACAAGTCAAAAATCTAAAATTAAAACCTAAAAAAGTTTTAGAAGCTAAGATTTTAACTGTCGTTAATAAAACTGAAGTTTTACAAATTTCTGCTAGCCTACCAATACCCAGTAACTCAGTGCAAGCGAGCACAAACAAAAAAGTTATTCTACCTGGTGAGTTAGCGGTTAAAACATCAACCGCCCAGGATATGCTAAAGGTTTGGAATGAATGCTTAGGCAAGAAGTCCGAGACGAAACTAAACAAAGGTCTAGCCGCAATGTTAGTGGCCGCATTTAAAAGCAAATTTGCAACCGATTTGACTAATTGGCAAAACTACTGCGAACAACTTAGATCAAGTTCATACCTTATGGCTGATTCGTTCAAGCTCACCATCGGCTGGGCCCTAAAATTTAGCACAATAGATCGGATTAGAGCTGGGGAGTTGGGAGTAAAGCTCAACACAACAGAGGATGGGGTTAAGGATAATACCGTACGGTTTAATTATATCCAGATCAATCAAATGATTGAAGCCTTACCAGAATCAAATATATCAAAAGGATTGCGCCATAAGATTGCTCAAGCTGTTGGCCATGCTGTTTATTTTTCCTGGTTTCACCAAGCTAAGTTTTGTGAAGAGGGTGGAGAGATCCACATGGTAGCACCTAATTCTTTCGTAGCACAGTATTGGGAAACCCATTTTGAGTGGTTAATTAAACATTAAGAAAATCTATGGATTTTTATGGGATGGTAATGGGGCATGATGGAAAGGGAAAAGAAAAAGAAATGAGAACTAAAGGGTGGCATCTATTACCCGCTTACGACATCGTGTCTTTCCCTCAAACAGCGAGAGAACTACATCCTGCTATGCTCAGAAAAGATGGGTAACCCTCAACTGTTTGAAGAGGGTGAGGTGGTCACTTTTGTACCAGTAGGTATATTTTCTCTAGACATTTGAGTTTTGTGGCATATAATCCATAAATATCAGATATATAAGTAATATCTTTCTGAATATGATAAAGCGTTATCTCAACCTAATTATTCCCCAAGGACAATCGTGTTTTTTATGGGGAGCTCGTAAGACAGGAAAATCAACCTACCTGAAGGAAAATTTTCCAGAGGCCATATATATTGATTTATTACAAGCAGATATTTTTCAACGTTACATGCGGGAACCACAGTTACTTAGACAAGAACTTAAAACGTTTACTGAACCTAAAACTATCATTATAGATGAGGTACAAAAAGTACCGATGTTGCTTGATGAAGTGCATGGATTAATAGAATCCTCCAAGCAGTTACAATTTATTTTATGTGGATCGAGTGCCCGCAGAATTAAATCTATAGGTGCAAATTTACTTGGAGGACGTGCCTGGAGATCAATGTTTGTGCCTTTTTGTTATGCAGAAATTAAAGAGCTTGATTGGCCACGCATATTTAATCATGGGTTAATCCCTAGTCACTATTTTAGTGATAATCCAGAAAGAAGTTTAGCTGCATATCTTTATGATTATGTACTTACCGAAGTGCAGATCGAAGCAAACATAAGGAAACGCGATTCTTTTTCAAGATTTCTTGATGTGCTAGGTTTTGCGCAAGGAGAAATGCTAAGTTACACGAACATAGCCAGAGACTGTGGTGTTGATAGTAAAACAGTGCGTACTTATTTTGAAATATTAGAAGATATGTACTTGGGGTATTTTCTTTATCCGTACCGCAGCAAATCTAAACGTCAGACGATACAAGAAACGCCAAAATTTTATCTATTTGATACAGGTATCGCCACCTATTTAAGAAGATTTTATTTTAAAGAAATGGTAGGTTCTGAGGCTGGAAAAGCCTTTGAACATTATATTTTTTTAGAATTAATGGCTTATAAGCTATTAAACAATAAACGTGATGAAATCACCTACTGGAGAACTAAGGATGGTAAAGAGGTTGACTTTATTATTCAAGATATGGCGTTTGAAGTTAAAATTTCAGCCCAAATTCAAAAAAGTCATCTTGGAGGTGTGTTGTGTTTTGGAAAAGAGCACACATTCTCATTAAATGTAATTTCTCAAGAACCATGTAAGCGCATTATGACTATAGACGGGCAAGATGTAACCATATGGCCTGTAAAAGAGTTTTTAACCTGTTTGTGGAATGGAAGTTTATGGAAGTGAACTTGCTATTTGCTACCGGTATAGTGATTGTTGAGTTGAAGAAATTGCAGCATTATTTTGTAACTTGTGATGAATTACTGCCAGAATATCTTTAAGATGATGCTTAGCTTTAGATTTGCTTTTCCTTGGGCCTAAGTATTTGGGCTCCGCCCAAACCTGAAGAATTTTGAGGAGAGCACCAAAAATCAATGACTTTTGCTAACTCCAACCACCTACTTTTTTCCTTTCACACAATACGCAACTTACAGTTGCTTTTAATGAGCTAGTAAGTAAATTAATTTAGTGTAATACGATAAAAGTAGGAGTGTATGACAAGTTAACAGAAAAAGATTGATTGACGTAGAGAAAAGCTTACGTTAGAATGTAAAACATGATAGGTGATAAAACTCCAGAAAAAACGATGCTGTGTGTGCGTCTGCCAAAAACTTTATGGCAGCAGCTTGCACGCCTAGCTGCAGCTAAGGGCATCGATAAAACCAAGCTCGTGATCAATTGTTTAGAGAAAGAACTTGATGAGTATGGAGGATCAGAGGCAGTGTCAGAGCAGCTGCAAAACTTGCAGCAAGAAATTGCTAAAATTGCCAAGATTACTGCGACTAACGCAGGATTATCCTGTAACTCAGGATTACCCTGGGAGGTTTTAGAAAAGATTTTGTTAAGTAGTGCCTTTTGTGAGGCTTTATTGCAAAAACTTAACCTACAGCAAGCCACAGGTAAATGGGCCAAGATGTTGAACCAAGCCCGCTCGCAAGCGGTTGCGGAAACCAACTATCTAAAGGAGAAATTGTATGGAGCAGAATAATCACTATCGCTACCCTCGGCCGGAAATCCCGCTAGCACGATTTTTAAGGTATTTGCTGATGGGAATATTATTGGGCTGTGGTTTGGTATTTATCGTCGAATATTTATGGTTTGGGCAAGTTTATGCCTACTATGAGGTTTCAAGGATTTTGTGTTGGCTGGATACAGGTAATGATTTAGATAAATGGCGGATTTTTTGGCCGTATATCGAGGGCTTAGGTAAAGTGTCACCGTATAGCATTGTAAAATATATCGAGAAAGATAGCGGTTTTCAAATCTGGTTTTGTTTACGTCTGTTTTTATGTCATGTGGTTAGTATCATAGGGGTTTTTTGGTGTGGTTATCGTTTATCTACACGGGCGATGATTAATAAATCTTTTGCGATGGGTGATCGTGGTACGGCTGTAGTTTCGGCGGAAGAGTTAGATAAGTCATTAAAGCGGCGAGACTAAAGTGTTGGCTAGTCTTGCCATTGTTGGTTTTTTGTTGGCGATAATCTTGTTTATCTTAAGCTGTGTGATGGCTGTACCTTTGCTGATGCTTAGCGGTATCGGCTGCTATTACTATTATGGTCAACCGCTAGGGCTTAAAGCTTTATATAAGCGGTTAACCTGGTGGGTTTTTCCATTAGGGTTAGAGCTGGGGGTATTATTAATAGCAACTAACCAGAGGTTTGCATGTTTTGTCGGTCTTTTAATAATGTTGCTCTCAAGCATTGGGATCTATGAAGCTTGGTCAGGGTTAACTAAAGGTTTAAGTAAACTATCGAGATCGTGGTTTGCTTTATGTTTTGTTGCGGCATTGTTGCTGTTTGGGGCAGATAACCATTATGGTTCGGTTTCTGCGATATTAGCGATTGGTTACGGTATTTTAGGACTTTATTTTTCGAGTCAATCTTATGATGAAAAAACCGCGCATGTGAGAGGGATGTCCTTTTTGGTAAAAGGCTTAAGTGGCACTGAAGGTGGATTAACTCTAGGGGGGGTTTCGTTACCATCTGATTTAGAAACTCAGCATTTTTTAATTGCGGGTAGAACAGGATCTGGCAAAACCCTGGCGATCAGTGAATTATTAAGGGTAATCAGACAACGGGGAGATCGGGTAATTATTGCCGATCCTGGTGGGGGTTATGTAAGCCGCTTTTTTTGTGAAGGGGATATTATTTTAAATCCTTTTGATCAGCGTACAGTCAATTGGTCACCTTTTGGAGAAATTCGCTCTAACTATGATTTTGGGCGTTTAGCGCGATCAGTAATTCCGGATGCGGTAGGAGATGCGAAAGATTGGCACCACCAAGCACAAAACTTGTTTGCGTATGTGATGCGTAGATTGTATGAAAGAGGTGAAGGATACGTGCCTGAACTTTTACGACTTTTAACTGCGGCGTCGGTATCGGAGCTTAAACCAGTGTTGGCGGGGAGTGTAGGGGAGCAGCTAACTCATAGTGGGAATGAGAAGTTATTAAGCAATACCAGGGGTATTTTAGCGGCTTACTTAACGCCTTGGGAACATTTAGCAAACTATCAGGATGGATTGGATAGATTTTCTATGCGTGATTGGGTAAGCAAGGATGGTTCGGGCTGGTTATTTTTAACTTATCGTGATGATCAGTTAGCGGATTTACGTTTTTTGATCAGTACGTGGATGGATTTAGCAATTGTTGAGGGATTATCGTTAGATGAAAGTGCCCAGCGGCGTTTATGGTATGTGATGGATGAGTTAGATGCTTTGGGTAAAATTAACACCTTAAAGGACGGTTTGACGAAATTACGTAAATATGGTGGCTGTTGTATTGCGGGTCTGCAAACCATTGCGCAATTGCGGCATACCTATGGTTACCATGAAGCCCAAACCTTATTGAGTTGTATGGCAACCAAACTCATCTTAACCGCTGGCGATACCGAAACTGCGGAATATTTTAGTAGGGAATTAGGGCAGCGCGAAGTCTTGCGACGGGAAAAGACCTTTAGTGAAAACCTTTCTAAGACAATTGCCGAACGGCATCATTTAGAATGGGCGGTATTGCCTTCAGAAATTTCAAGTTTGAAGATTCGTGAGGGCTTTTTACGGATTACAGGTACGCCAGAGATCGCTAGAATTGAAGTGCCGCTGGTAAAAATGGCGCAAGTAACACCCGCTTTCGTGTACCAAAATGCTTTCAGTGAGTAATGTGAGTAGCCGTCAGGCCGAGAATTATTATGGGGTGGATGATTATTATACACAAGGTCAGCCAGCTGGATTTTGGTATGGCAAGGGCAGCCAAGAGCTTGCTTTAGATGGTAGCGTAAATCCACAACAATTAAATGCTTTACTGAATGGGGAGTTACCTAATGGCGGAAGGATTCAGCAAGGGGGCGGTCAGAAAAGGGCAGCGACAGATTTAACATTTTCAGCGCCCAAAAGTGTGTCGATCCAGGCTTTAATCGGGAATGATCAACGTTTATTAGCAGCGCAAGCAAGAGCCGTAAGGGTAGCTTTAGACTATGCAGAGAGTTTTATTGGGGCACGCACTACAGTTAATGGGGTAACCCGCTTTGAAACTACTAACAATGCGGTGTTTGCTGTGGTGCGCCATGATACTTCAAGGGCGGGTGATCCGAATCTACATCACCATTGTTTGTTGTTAAATTGTACCAAGCGTGGAGATGGAGCATGGCGGGCCTTTGAAAACCGTAAGATCTTTGAACAAAAGACGGTGTTAGATACTATATATGTGGCGCACTTACAAAAAGAATGCCGTGCTTTGGGATATGAAGTGAGACAAACTGCGACCGGCTTTGAATTAGCCCAGATTAGTCGGGAGCAAATTTTACATTTTAGTAAGCGTTTCCAGGCGATTGAACAAGGCTTAGAAGCAAAAGGCTTAAGCCGTAGTACAGCAACTGCTGAAGAAAGACAGTTAGTAACCTTACAAAGTCGGAAGGTTAAAGAACGTTATGATCGTGAGGTTTTACAAAAAGATTGGCAAGCCCAAGGCAAAGCAATGGCAATAACCGCAGCAGCAACAACAAGAGGTTTGGACAATGACACTCTTGAAGAACAATTAAGTAAGAGTCTAAGCGCTGGTCTAAGTAGGAATCTCAAGGCCCATCATACGGTCGTGAAAGCTGAGCTGGAGTTTGTAATTAATCACTTGTCAGAACGTGAGGCAAGCTTTAATAAAAATCAGGTGGTGGTTGAAGTATTGCGCAATGGCAAGGGAGCAATTGATGTAGGACAAATTGAAAAAGCCTTAACGGCAAAGCAAAATACCGCAGAAATAATGTTAAGCCATGACGGCAAAAAAATTGCGACACAAAAGTCGTTAGCTTATGAGCGGCGTATCTTAGAAATTGAAAGAACTGGGCGCAACCAAGTTGTAGCGATTACCAGGCAAATGCCTAACCACAGCCTGGACAGCCTAGAGTATAAAGCAGCGCTTAACCTTAACCCAGAACAATGGCAAGCGCTGACCACTATCTTGGCGACAAGCAATCGGGTGGTGGCGATTCAAGGCTATGCGGGCACTGGCAAAACCACAACTCTTAAAGCCTTGGAAGAGGTGTGCAAAGCAGAAAGATACACTATTGTTGGTCTGGCTCCTTCACATAGTGCGGTAAAAGCTTTAGGAGAGAGTGGAATTAGTGCCCAGACACTGCAGAGTTGGATTAATAATCGTCAGGCGCGTGAGGAGTTATCTGAGAAAAGTATCATCCTGATTGATGAAGCAGGATTGGTATCTAGCAAACAAATGCAGGTAGCTTTAGAGCGAGCCGTCTATAAGAACGCGCGGGTTGTGTTAGTCGGTGATATTAAGCAATATCAGGGGGCAGAGGCGGGTAAGCCATTTGCGCAGTTGCAAAAAGCGGGTATGGAAACTGCAGTTATGAAAAAAATGCTGCGGCAAAAAGAGGTTAATTTAGCACAAGCGGCCGAGTTTGCGATAACCAGCCCAGAAGAGGCGTTGAAAAAGCTAGAGGTTATAGAGATTAAAGAGCCGCAAGAAAGGTACCAAAAGATCGCCCAAGATTTTGCGAAACTTGTAAATGCAGAAAGGCCAGGAGAGATACAAGAGGAAAGGAAAACAGAAATGGAAACAAAAAGGGAAGAAATTTTAATTTTATGTGGAACAAACCAGGCGCGTGAGCAAATTAATCATGCGGTGCGTAAAGAACTGGGTTTAGAGGGGCAGGGACAAAATTACCAAGTATTTGTGACCAAAGATTTAACTGCAGCGGAAAAGAAGCGCTTAGGTAGTTATGAGGTTGGTAACGTGATTCGTTTTGAGCGTAATTATCAAAGTTTAGGAGCAAAAAAAAGTGAATATTACACGGTAGAAGCGATTACAGACACACAGCTTATTTTAACAGGAGATAGTAAAGGTAAGCAGCAACCGATAGAGTTCTCACCCTTAAAATTTAGTGATAAGGGGTTTTCGGTCGGAAGGATTGAAAGTCGTGAAATTGCGGTAAGGGAGTGGGTAAAATTAACGACTACGGCGAAGGAGCAAGGTTACATCAATGGTGAACGTGCCTGGGTAGAAGCGTTAAATGCTCATGGTATGGGAGGTCTGGTACTAAAGACGGTCTCTGGGAGGCAGATAGCGATGGATCAGCAGCAAGTGTTACCACTAGACTATGCATATGCAAGTACAGGGCATAGTGCACAAGGTCTTGGGGCGAAAAGAGTGTTGATGGAAAAAGAAAGTAGCTCAATTACGACGAATCAGCGTAGTTTTTATACGGATCTGACCCGCGCTAAAGAAGAGGTTAGATTATATACAAATGATGCGAAAGCATTACCATATGCGATAACTCGGCAAGTCGAAAAGACGACAGCGCTGGAAGTAACTCAACCAAGGTATAGTCGAGAGTTGGAGAGTCGTGAGGTAGGGCGGTAGTCAAGAGATGGCGTGTATGTTGGTTGCACCCATTTTATGGAGATGACTTTCTTGTTCCTAAAAGAAGAAATCGCTGAAAAAAGCAACACTAAAATACGAGAAAAAGGTTATGGTAAAAGATGACAAGTAAATTGATAAAACTTCCCATTGGCCAAAGTGATTTTAGAAAAATCATTGAGGGTAAATTTGACTTTGTTGATAAAAGTCTTCTGATCGCAGAGGTACTTGAAGGACCTGAAGTGATTTTATTTGCGCGACCGCGTCGCTTTGGCAAAACCTTAAACATGTCGATGTTGCGTTATTTCTTTGCGCAAGAGGTTTTTGGTTTACCTACAAAAGGGTTATTTGATCAGCTAAAGATTGCTCAAACAGATAGCGCCACTATACTACAGCATCAAGGTAAATATCCGGTTATTTTCTTGACTTTTAAGGACATAAAAGAAACCAACTTTGAGCTTGCTTATGGAAAAATCTCTGAAATTCTTACTAAAACATACGATGAATTCTCTTATCTTCAAGAAAGTCAATTTCTTTCTGATAGACAGAAGGATTTATTTAAACGTATTTTGAAAGGAGAAGCTAATCAAACTCAATTGGAAAATTCTTTACTGGAACTCTCTGAATGCCTCTTTCGTCATTGTGGAGTGAAACCAATTATTCTCATTGATGAATATGATACTCCCATTCAATCTGGTTATCTGCAAGGGTATTATAATGAGTCTATTGCATTTTTTCGTAATTTCTTGGGCGCTGCGTTAAAAGATAATCCTTATCTCTTTAAAGCTGTTTTAACAGGTATTTTGCGCGTTTCTCGAGAAAGTTTGTTTTCTGGATTAAATAACTTAAAGGTTTATTCTGTTTTACATCACCAATTCAGCCAGTTCTTTGGATTTACGGAAGATGAAGTTAATCAACTGCTTAACAAGGCTAACCAGCAAGAGAAAGCCGGTGAAATTAAACATTGGTATAATGGCTACCAAATTGGGGATACCATCTTATATAACCCATGGTCGATTGTTAATTGTATTCAAGATGATGGGGTTTTAAAACCTTTTTGGGTAAACACGAGTGATAACGAGCTGATTAAAGACCTGTTATTAAAATCGAGTATAAATTTTAAGGAAAAATTTGAAATTCTTTTGCAAGGGATTCCTGCTGAACAACTTGTGGATGAAAATTTTGTTTTTTCTGATCTTCAAAAAAATAGGGACTCTGCAATATGGAGTTTATTGTTGATGGCAGGGTATTTAACCGTTAGAAGATGTGAAGAGACAAACCGCGGCTCCTTGTGCCAGCTTGCCATTCCAAACCAAGAGATTAGGAATCTTTATCAAATCATCATTGAGCGATGGCTGGCCAATGGGTATGGGCTCGAGTGGTATGAAAAATTTTTAAATCATCTTTTAAGGGGGGAGATGGATGAGTTTGAGAGAGGACTTCAACGTATTATGGAAGAAACCATTAGCGTGCACGATATGGGTAAGAATCCTGAAGCCTTTTATCATGGGTTTATGATAGGGCTTACGGCTAGCCTTTCTGGTGGAAATGATTATGAAACTCGCTCAAACCGTGAGAGTGGCTACGGGCGCTATGATTATCTTATTCTTTCCCGTGATCCCAGAAAACTAAGTATTTTATTAGAATTCAAACAAGTTGATCACCCAGTTGGCAAGACTGGTAAGAAAGAGCCCAAGCAACTGCAAAGCATCCTTGATAAGGCTGCTCGCAAGGCTCTTGATCAGATTGAAAGTCAAGCTTATTTTGCAGAAGTGCAACAACGAGGACTCAAAAACATTTTAAAAATAGGTCTTGCCTTTAGTGGCAAACGATTCGGTATGGCGTATGAGGGTATAGAAAAGATGGGTACCCTCAAGTCAAGTTAACAAACGATTCGGTATTGGATAAGGTAAGAAGAGGGTAAGAACTAGCAGTGATATCATGAACTTAAATCAAGGAACCTGTTGCATAATTTTGAAAGAATTGCGGTATAGATTTTGGGAATTTTTGCAAACCTCCGTAATTACCACTCAAAACCGTCAAATAATTTAGCATTTTAACTTTGCAACTAATCTTTACATAGGACTATAAAAAACTAAGATCTGGTGGATGTTATAAATTTCGATCTGGGCTTGGCTCTTTCGAAGAGGATATAAAAAAAAGAGGTTTTGACATCATGCATGGCTGCAGAAGCAACCCCC
>CANNHR010000015.1 GCA_947505405.1 Rickettsiales bacterium | reverse complement strand
AACATTCTCAGCAATTCCATAATATTTTTGTACATATATCGTCGTTTTCTTATGGATCTTACAATAAAGTTTTATCTCGTATCCCTTTTATTTATTCACGTGTAAGAGTTCTGACGGAAGGACTATCTATTTTTACTTGATGTTTGTACGCCCTTTTTTTGACTGGTGATTAATTTTTTCATCGGAACTATTACCTGGGAAGATGGTGGATCTACAACATGTTTACTTACTTGCACCCGTTGAGTTACTTTAACAGTTAATTTGCTTAATTTATTATCATCCTGTGTATCAGATTTGCTTTTCTCTACTGGTTGATTATCCATACCAGGCGTTTTAACTACAATTTTTTCAGGATTATTAAATTTAGAATATGGGCTTTGTCCTCTACCAATATCTTTTATTACACTACCAATTGCTCTTAATCCCCTTACAAAAATATTTCTACTAGTTCCGATCGCTTTCTCGGAAGCATGAAGTTTATCTTTTATTTCAGTAAACCTTGTTTTAATTTGTTTTTCTGACATGGAAGGATAATTTTTATCAGCAACTAGCTCCTTAAGCGCCATGGTTTGGATCCGTTGTTCTCTTACTTGTGTTTTAAGATCTCTAATATTATTATAACCTGGAGTATCTGGTTTATCTCGTTCGGAGTCTATTTGTTTCTTAAGGTCATAACGAACTGAATCAACATTAACTTTGGCTCTAGACTCCATTCCGAAAGAGAAAAGAGACATTACAATACCACCAATTTTTATCGCAAGACCTAAGCTAGATGTGGCAATAGTATTCACTATGGCCAGTCCAACATCTAGACCCTGTTTTAAGAATGCTTTTCCTACACCCTTAGCAATAACTTTACCTTTAGATGTATCTTGCGCAAGCCTCTGTGTTACGGATTTTTTCCCCTCTCTTTCTTCAGGTTTAAATAATTCATCTTTTAGTATATTTTCAAGCTTGGGGTTGTCTTTTAATATCTGTACTTGATGCGCTTTTGCATCTCTATTTTTAACCAGTACATTATTTTCTTTTTCTAGGCGTCTAAGGCTCCTAGCTTGCACCATGTCTACTGTCATCTTCACTGCTACGCCAGCAAGTGCCAAACCTGCTAAAACCCCTACAACTACTGGCCCAAAAGGAGTAGCAGTAACGCCTGCTAGAGCTAGAACAGTAAGAGTAATGGTTAGTATGTTAGCAACTGCATTACTTGTCGCTATTTTAAAAAGATGGGTCTCGGTAACATAAGCTCCTGCGGCCTTAATATTTCGCCCCATAGCACCAAAAGCTCGCCTTACTATGGATTTTTTCTTTGGCTTAGCCTTAATTGTACCTTCAGAAGCTAGTGAGCTAGGATTAGTTGTCTTTTCAGAAGATTCTTCATTTTGCTCATCACTCATTCAGTTACCCTTTGGAATTTATTCTAAATCAAAGCAAGTATCGAGATATGGTTCTATTGGTTTGGAAAGAGGTCTAATGTAAATTACCACCATCCTTTAATCTGAGGGAACAAAAACATGATTGACTATAACTTCCAACAAAAACGAGTCATCCCGAACTTGTTTGAAGCTTGCGCCTGCCTTCGGCCCAGGATGACTTTTAATGCAACAAACCTGTGACAGACCCATCCTAAGTGGTCGCTCTAGATAACGTTTTTATGTTTTTGACTTGGGGTTTGAACGGAATACCTAAGTAATAGCATAATTCAAATTAGCCGGTCGACGAACACATGGCATGATTGCAAAAGAATCAGTGTCTTCTTCAGCGGCTACACAAGGACTTTTGATCTCATACGGTACACTAGGTGTGCAAGACAGCGTTCCTAGAAGCAAGATAGCCCCCAAAAAACTCTTTATAAATTGCTGCATAATCCCAAATATTCTCTAAATTAAATCTTCTTTTTATAACTTTAAATTCATCTATTTGCTATGTTAAAGAATACCTTGGTTTATAGCTTTAAAAAACAAATTCCATTCTCAAAAATTTAATTTGCTACTCGAATCAGTAATGTTTGTTGCAATTATGCCTATCTTAATGAGCTCGTAAGGTATGCTCGGTATGCAACATGAACTATATTTGTTTGCTTTCTAGATCACTTGAGGAAAAAATATCTATAATTTTCATCTAGAAGTTATACAATCGATAAATGAATAATTTTTACCCTTAATAATAAAGATTTAATGGAACCAATATACAAATCATTACAAGATTACATTAGATCTGGGGAGTATTTCGCTGATGCAAAAGCATGGTATAAATATAAATACATTCATCCTTTTTCTCAGCGATCTTTCATATTAATACTTAGTGTAGTAATTTGCGCTCTTTTTATAGGCGTAGTAATAAATATTCGCGCACTGTTCCCTTCCGTTATACAAGTGAAATATTCTATTAACGCAGATACTTCAGCTAACAAAGCCGCTCAAATCATCAGAGCCAATCAAATAAAAAACGATCCGCTTGCGTCAATCATTGATGTTCTGATCCGAAACTATGTTTCAAAAAGAGAAAGCTACGACTATGACCAACTTAAAAAACAATTTGTTTACGTAAAAAATAATTCAACACGTATAGTCTTTCGTAGATTTTATAATTACATGAATATTGACAACCCCTCTTCGCCAGTAATGCGCTATCAAAAAAGCGCAAAGAGGAAAATAAATATCATTTCAGCACGCTATCCCGGCCCAACTAAAGCCATAATTGAGTTTAGCTCTATCGCTGAAAATGCTGCTAATGAAATTGTCGAAGATATGACCTGGCAAGCTACAATTGATTTCGAAGTAGATGACATCAATACAAACTTACCATCTGGAGCACGATTTAACTTCACAATAATAGATTATCAGTTAAAACTATTAAAGGATAAAAAAGCGAATAAATCATGAAAAAATTCACTATACCAAGTTCCAAATTAAGTCAGACAAATGACTCGTCAGAGGTATTACTTGAAATACCATTTAAGAGCAAAGCTGCAGTGCTTACGAGTGTAGGCAACCATAACCGGGACTCGCAAAATTTGTTTATCTCATTAATTTCAAACATTGGTATCATATTCTTAATTGTATTTTTTACAGCCCCTACTACTTTTGCAATAAGGGAATCAAGACCTACCCCGGTTGATAGTAGAATCAGAGTGATGGTGTATAATCCTGATGATGTATTTAAATTTACGGGATATTACGGCTATCAAGCTAGCATTGAGCTTTCTAGCACTGAAGAAGTTGTCAGTATTTCTATGGGAGATACTACTTCCTGGCAAATAGTTCCAGCAGGTCATAGGATATTTATCAAGCCTATGGAACCAGATGCTACTACTAATCTGACTTTAATAACCAACAAACGGACTTATTTCTTCGAGCTATATGCTGAAGAAACAACAGATATTCGTGATCCTGGCATGGTATTCAATGTTAAATTTATATATCCAGAAGAAGAGGAAGAAGATCATCTTCGTACTTTTGCAAAAAGTAATACCAGCGGACCAGATCTAAATCATCCAGAGCATTTCAACTTTTATTACTCTATAAGCGGGAATGAAGAAATCGCACCAATTAAGATATTTGATGATGGCGAGTTCACATATCTACAATTTAGAGACAAGAACAATGAAATTCCTGCAATATTTGCTGTAGACGAGGATCTTATGGAATCAATGGTCAATTTTCGTTTAGATCCAAACAACAGCAACTTGGTTGTTGTAGAACAAGTATTTAGGAAGCTCACTTTAAGAGCTGGCAAGAAAATTGTTTGCGTATTTAATGAAACTTATAAGCCTTATTAATAAGACAAGCTAAAGTGATATAGCAATTATTAATATTTTGAACTAAAAGTGAACAGAGAGGCTGGCATTGTTAAATAAGTATAGATAATTCATTCAAAAACTCGTCATGGTGAGAAGCCTGAAAGGCGACGTGGCCAAAACACAAAAAGTCATCCTGAATTTATTTCAGGATCTCATGAAACAAAAGAAGATCCTGAAATAAATTCAGGATGACTAGTGCAAGTATGACTAGAAAGTTCCCAAGAAATGTAAATTACGAATTGTCTCTGCGTATGTTGCTTTAACTAGTGATGCATCTGTGATGCCGTTGATACTAGTTAGCACCACTTTGCCATGACCAAAGCCAAAATCGTTTTTAAAGTCATAAACTGCTCCAAGTACAGTAAGCGCACCTGATTCAATCCTTGTTTTATACTTTTGTATAGACCGTTGCACTTGGTAATTGATATTCTCTATGATAGCGTCTTCAAGGCTAGTTGCGGTAATTTTTATAGTACTGAGTTCTTTATTTATAAACTCTGATTTGGTTTTTGAACCATTCATTGCGGCTGTTACCGCTCCACAATCAGAATGACCAATAATAAGCAAAAAAGGCGTGTTAAGAATTTCTACACCAAAATCCACTGATCCTTCGCAAGTAGAGAGTTGGTTGCCTATATTTCTTATGGCAAAAATGTCATTCTGAGGAGTTTTATCAAAGGACTCCATTTGAACTCTCGAATCAGAGCACTTCAAAATTGTTAGAGTTGGGGTTTGATTATCATGAAATTTGGCAAAAAATTTATCATCATGAGCTAATGCAAACTCAGCATTAGTATCAAATAGCTCTCTTAAAAATACTAGTAAACTTGGGTTATTTGGTAGATTCATAGATCAACCTCTTGTAAGAAAATATATTTAGAGCTCTTGCTTATAGTGAATTAAGTAGCATTGTGTGCTAGGCGCAATGGCGCGAAGCCTGTATACAACAGGTGAGTGACAAACAACAACGCACACAAAGCTATGGATTCACTATAGCCTGTTAATAAAGCAGTTAAGGCTAAATAGCAAATAAAATTTCTCTTATACCTGAAAAGCATAGTTGATAACTGGTATTGTTAAGAGCTACATTGCTCTTGCTTTAGTAAATACTGCAAAATAATTCACATCGATATCATCTGAAAGTTGCCACTCTTGTTGAAAAACCGAAAGAAAAAGACCCCTTAACTCTTCAATTCTTAAATCAGTATTTTGTGACATTCGTACTAGTTCAGATGGTTTTATAAATTTGGTATAATTATGTGTTTTGACTGGCACCAAGCGAAGTATATATTCTGCAGCAACAATCGCAAGTAAGTAAGATTTTGCCGTTCTATTAATTGTCGAGGTAATAAGGATCCCACCCGCTGCTAATAATTTCGATAAATTCACCATAAAATCACTGGGATTAGCGACATGTTCTAACACTTCAAGACATAATATTATATCATATCTTTTGTCAGAATTAACATGTTGCTCTATTGTTGTATTGAGATAACTTACGTCTAATTTATGCTGGTTTGCATAAAATTTTGCAGCTTTAACATTATGTTTATTTGCGTCTAGTCCAGTGACTTTAGCACCAAGTTGGTACATAGGAACAGAAATTAAGCCTCCACCTGATCCAACATCAAGCAGATTAAGACCATTTAATAATTGTTTTTCAGTATCTGATATATTGAAATGCTGCTTTATTTTTGAGGTAATATAAGCAATACGAACTGGATTCATTTGGTGTAAGGTTTTAAACTCTCCCTCTTTATCCCACCATTCTGAATGTGTTTTGTTAAATTTATTCAGTTCTTCCTTATCGATAGAGGATTTTTTAGCCATAAAGAATCTCATAATTAATAAGTGGATATTAATCTAAAAACTTATACATGTAAATTTTTACTCTTCAAAACACATCAGCAAAATGATATAGTCAGACAATTTAGATCACTTGATATTTATGAGAATTATTGTGCAGAAATTTGGCGGCACATCTGTCGCTGATCTTACGAGAATTAGAAATGTTGCAAACTATGTTAAAATTGAACTCGAATTAGGTAATCAAGTTATCGCTGTCGTTTCAGCAATGGCAGGAACTACAAATTCTTTAATTACTCAATGTGCAGAATTATCCAGACTAGATGAACTAAATTCACTACAAGAATATGACGCCGCAATCGCAAGCGGTGAGATAGTTACTTCAGCTCTACTTGCACTGCAACTACAATCGATGGGCATTAGAGCTAAATCTTTACAAGGTTGGCAAGTCCCCATCGAAACAAACCAGATGCATGGTAATGCTCAAGTAGTTAATATAAACCCAGATAAACTAAACGAATTGCTTAGCCAAGGAATAACGCCAGTAATTACAGGTTTTCAAGGGGTATCTACTGACGGAGATATAACAACTCTTGGTAAGGGGGGGTCAGATACGACTGCAGCAATCATTGCTGCAGTCGTAAATGCTCAAAGCTGCGATATATATACCGATGTTGATGGTATTTATACAGCCGATCCTCGCGTAGTTCATAATGCAGAGAAAATTGACGTTATTAATATTGACGAGCTATATGCTTTATGCTGCGCTGGAGCAAAGGTGCTCCACCCTAGAGCTGCTTTAGCTGCAAAACGTTATGGCTTTAAATTAAGAATTCTATCTTCTTTTACTAACCTAGATGGGACAACTACTAAGACCGAGATAAATAATATGGAAAACCGACAAATCACCGCGATAACTTCTAATAAGAATTTGCTAAAAATAGAAATAGAGCATAAAGCACATAACTTTGCTCATATTTTTGAAGCCTTTACAAAAGAGCTCGTATTGATCGAACAAACCTTTAATTTTGGAAGAGATCACTCGATTATCATAGCTAATTTAGTTGATAAAAATAAATGCGAAAAGCTACTTAATAACTTAAAAAACAATTTGCTACTTACAAAATACTCTATTGACGCAAACATTTCTTCGGTAACTATTGTTGGATATGGTATAAAGAATGATAGTGGACTTGTCTGGAAAATTATTGAACTTTTAAATAACAGCAATGTTGATATATTATCAACTGACCTTTCTGACATCAAGATGTCCATCATAGTCAATGATCGTGATAACGAAAAGGTAATTAAGTTGCTGCATGAATATTGTTTCTAACATCTTCTCCAATGCTCTCAAGAAAATTGGCCTGAAATATTGGATCAATAACCCAATATTAGGTATCGTTTCGATAATCTCGGTATGCGCTACACTGCTTTTTATAGATGAAATCATTAATCCTACAGGCCATTCTCTCATCTACTTCCAAACCACTTTTTGGCTTTGGATGACTGTCTTGTTTTCAACCTTTGCAGATAGTTATGCTGAGTCAAAAATTGAAAATCATAAGACTCATGAACGCTACTATGATGCAAGTTTACTAGTAAAAAAACTTACCGACAGTAATGATATAAGCAAATTTTCATTTGTTGCGAAAGAAAAGATTAGATCCGGTGACTTTATTCTTTTTACAAATGGTGACATAGTACTATTTGATGGAATTATCGTTAAAGGAGCTGGCTATGTTAATGAATCAGATTTAACAGGAACCTTGGGAGTTAATTTTAAAAATCCAGATGAGGACAATATTCTCACAGCTGGAAGTATTATAGAAAGCACTGCTCAAATTGTCATGAAAGTTAGTTTTTCTAAAAAACACTCTTTTTATGCAAGAACAACACAGCTAATGAAAGCTATTCGCAGACAATCATTGCCTTCAGAACTTGCTTTGCAAAGAATTATCTTAGGCTTCTCGGTATTATTCTTAAGCGTTATATTCACCGTTTGGGTCATCGCAAGATATTCTGGATTTAATATACCCTTGATCTATATGCTCGACTTAACTGTGCTTCTACTGCCCACTACCATTTCTGGACTGCACCATGCAATAATTACTTTTGGTACTTCAAAACTTCAAACAAAAGGTATTTTTGTTCGAGACAAAGTTGCTTTAGATACCGTAGTAGATGTTAACATCGTTTTGTTCGATAAAACTGGAACAATTACTGTTGGCAAGCGAGAAATGACAGATTTTATAAACGTCTCTGAAATAAACAAAACCAATTTTATAGAATTTTTGTATTTATCATCATTCTCTGATATTACCCATGAAGGCAAAAGTATTAGGAGATTCATAGAGAATAATAGACCTCTTGTAGATAAAGAAATAACTATTGACGAGACAAAGTATGAACACCTCCCATTTTCTCCGTCCGAGCCTATAAGTGGCTGTAATTATAACGGCATTAAGATTCGTAAAGGTAGCATAAAAGCAATTACACATTATCTCGGTAAAACTGCTTCAGACTTACCTGATAGTATTTTGCTACTAACAAAGCAAATAGCCATGAACCATGGCACGCCACTGCTGCTTACTGTTGATAAAAGAATTATAGGAATAATTCACTTAAGAGATCGTTTTCGTAAAGGCATAATGAAACAAATACAGAAATTTCATGATCAAGACATACATACTGTATTAATTACTGGAGATAATGCCATTACAGCGGAGTATGTTGCACAAAAAGTTGGCATAAAAGAATCGCATCCAGACGCTACTCCCGAAAAGAAATTGGAGTTAATTAGACAGCTACAACAGCAAGGTTATGTAGTTGCTATGTGCGGCGATGGCCTCAATGATTCTCTCGCCCTTGCTCAAGCTGACGTCGGGTTTACTTTTGAAGACGAAATGCATGAAAATACTATGATAACTGGCAATGTTATTTCAAAAAAACACGACTTATCTAATCTTTTAGAATTAAAAAATATATGTAAAAAAATGACTGTAAAGCGTGGATCGCTAACGGTATTCTCGCTTACTTCTGATATAGTAAAGTACTTTGTGATAGTACCAGCATTATTTACTACTGCTTTTCCGCCCCTTAATGTCCTTAATTTCATGAAATTTCAATCTCTGGATAGTGTAATTCTGGCTTCTGTTATGTTCAATGCATTAATCATTCCCGTTTTAATGCCATTTATCTTTAGAGACTTTAATAAGCCAAAAAGTAGGTATTCATTGTGGAGAGGTATATTTCTCTATGGCGTTAGTGGTATAGTTTCTCCTTTTATTTTCATAAAATTAATAGAGATTTTCATCTATAATCTTGGACTCGTATGATTAGAAATTTTCTATTTGGCATTATTCTATATTTAACCAGTCTAGTTCTTGTAGCTATTTATACTCTTCTTATTGAAGACATCGGCCACAATCTCTGGCCTAAAAACAGTTCTGGCAGTCTTATTTATGACCGTGATAACAATGTTCGCGGATCTTTGCTTCTAAGTCAAAAGATTAACTCTAATAAATATTTTAAAGGCAGAGCAATAACAAAAATCGATACTAGTTGCGATGTGGCACTATATAACAATGAATTAAAGAAGTTTTTATTGGAACAATACAATTTGTCTGATAAGCACGATATAGCTTTCATTACCCCTTCATCAAGTTTATTAGATCCTTACATTACCGTAAAAGAAGCCCTAAGGCAGGCTCTTGCAATTGCTTCTATGCGAAATGTAAAACTAGAAAAAATTACTTCAATAATTCAAAGTCTATCTCTCAAAAAATCTGATCCGTTTTTTGAGCTTGAAATCGTCAATACTACTCGCCTCAATGTGTTGCTAGATAGTCTCTCCGTCGGAAATGCCTTACAGAGCTTTTCCTATCCCTTATTGTCAGTTATGATAAAAAAGAGAGAAGGACTAGATAAATTGGATTAATATAGTTGGAATATCCTGAACTCAGAACTATTGCCATGAGGATAACGATAGGTGCATAGTTGAAAGACGTATTTGAACTACTTACTAGTAATTGAGTACATTAATTTTCCAATTAAGTCTTCGATGTTTAGAGATGATTGAGTAAATTTTATCTTACCGCCATCTACAAAATTGTCGTCAGATGCGCCAGGATTTATCCTAATATATTTTCCACCCAAAAGACCACTGCTAGAAACAATTGCACTAGAATCTTTAGGAATATTAACTCCTTCGTTTACTTTCAGATTCAAAATTGCATAATATGTATTGTCTTCAAGGCTCAGGCTATCAACAAACCCGACCTTAATTCCAGCAAGCTTTACATCTGCACCTTTAGCAATCCCATCAATATTCTGGAAATTAGCAGTCAGCATATAGCCTTTATCCGTCTTCGAAAAATTGCTCGCATTGTAAGCAAATCCCAAAAAACTAAATGCTACAATCAGTACAAAGAACCCTACCAATGTTTCAATAATTCCCTGTTTCATTTTTTTTGACACCTTAACTATTAATTACTCTGGATTCCAACTGGAATAAGTCTTTATCTTCGTATATTTTGACTTAAGCGGATCGTATGCATGCTTAGTTCCAGTTAGATTTGGCAAATGCTCTTTTTGCCACTCGTATTCTTTAGTCTGATTTTTATCTGGTACATCATCGCTTAAATAATGCAACCAGGAGTGCCACATTGGTGGTACTTTCGAGCTCTCATCAATGCCGTTATACACTACATAACGCTTATTATGATTTAGGTAATTCTTACTCTTGCCTATGTAGTAGGAGTTACCAAACTGGTCCGTGCCCACTTTTCGACAAAATAATTTAACCCATAATTTATTCATTTGAAGCATCTTTAAGTATTCTCTTTGCAGTTTCTTTACCAACAACAGCTAGCCTATCAGCTATATTGTTCCCTTCATTATTACCATGTCCTTTCACCCAACACCAAATAATATCGTGTTTCTTTATTTCATGCTGCAAATTTTGCCATAAATCAATATTTGTAACTGGTTTATTGTCACTTTTTCGCCAATTATTCTTCTGCCAATTTTTCATCCATTCGGTAGCACCTTTTTGGAGATATATACTGTCAGTGTAAAGTTTGACTCTACATGGCTTCTTCAACTGTTGTAGCGCATAGATTGCAGCTGCAATTTCCATTTGATTATTTGTAGTTTCAAGCTGATAGCCAAAAATTTCTTTTTTTTTGTCATTAAAGATTAGTAACGCCCCCCATCCCCCTGGTCCAGGATTCTTAGAGCATGCACCATCAGTATAAATTTCAACAAAAGGCATAGTGTCAGTAGACATAATATAAACTAAATCCTACTTGCTTTTTTTACGAAACTTATCAATTGCAATAACTTCACCAGCTTTTTGCAACTTGTACTTCGAAGGGCTTTTTTCTTTTGCAGGTAATTTTGGTTTCATTCGCTTAATTTCTGTTTCATTATCCAAATATGAATCGAATGTTTCAACTTCGAAATCAATAGTTTCTTTGTTTCTATTGAATTGCAGACTAAAGTTAGCAATAGGATCAATGAAACTTGTGAGAGATGAAAAAGGAACCACAATAGTCTCTGGTATCCCTACAAACGCAATATTAACCGAGAATCTATCTTCTAGAACTCTTAAGTCTTTAAATTGATATTGTAGCACAATGGTTATTTCTTTAGGATATCTCTGCCTAATATGTTGAGATAAAACAACTTCAGGATCATCGGTCTTAAACGAAATATAAAAACTTTGTTCTCCAATTAAACCAGTATTACAAGTATTGTGTAATACCTTTCTAACAATGCTCAGCATTGCTTCGTCTATTAATAATTGATAGTCAATTGACATAGATCTTATCACAAAAAATAGTGGGGCTTTTCTGTTGCCAGGTAAGCCCCGAACCCCGTGGCTAGCTACAGTTAAGCAGCAGCCGCAAGACGATTGTTATCGTTTGCATTTACTTTTTTTGATCCATTATTCAGCGGAATCATACTGGGTAAAAATTATTTCTTTATTAAGCACGTCGATCCTACTTCGCTCCCTTAATTATACCAACCGCCAGGATTAGTCGTACAAATGGTGGAAGCGCCGGGTACCGCCCCCGGGTCCGCAACTTCTATTCCAAACAACGTTTATCACCATAGCTACCTAAGTAGCAATTTCATTATAGGCTATATTCACTAGCATTGTAAATAGACGATGGGTTAATTACGGGATAATTTAGAGCAAAAAGTTTTTTCCTCTTGTCGCTTAAGTTTTGAATGGACAAACATATTTTTTTTGATTATAAATTGCACTCACATCTGGCCAGGTAGCTCAGTCGGTAGAGCAAAGGACTGAAAATCCTTGTGTCGGCGGTTCAATCCCGTCCCTGGCCACCATTTTTTCAGGCGATAATTACCGAAGTAAAATAAAACCCATAAACTCAAAACTTTCGACACAGTTCTTCAAAACGAAATTTCAAACCACTGATTCTGTACAAACAAGTTAATGATGAATGATACATACATAGTCATATTGAAGCTTGCGCCTGCCTTCGTTTTAAGTCATCCTGAACTTGATGGCCTTGTTGGCGGGATAAGTTGGCGAGCTTTTTTTAATTTAACAGCTTCTCTACAATTAACCGTATCATAAGCCATATCTGCACAAACTGCCGATATTTCCTCTCCTAATGATTTATCGACTTGTAATGTCGGTACCCCCTCGCTTACAACAATTTTGACGAAGGGACTACATAATATACCAAGGCAAAATCATTTATTAAAATAAACTATTGATAAATTTAAACTAATGCGTTATATTGATTTAGTTACGTTAATATTAACATTATTTAGGAGAAAAATTATGGCAAAAGAAATTATTTTAGAAGCAGGAGATAGTGAGGATATTATTTTAGACGCAGAAGCTATTAAGGCTATTATTGTAGAAGCAGGAGGTATTAATGCTAGAGGTGTGGAGGAGGGTTATACACTTCTACATCTGGCAGCTTTGTGTGGATCTAAAGAAATTGTCAAATTGCTTCTTGAGGCTGGGGCGGATATTAATGTTACAAACGATCATGGCATCACAGCTCTATATGTGGCAGTTAGCAATAAAGATAAAGAAATTGTCAAATTGCTTCTTGAGGCTGGGGCGGATGTTAATATTGTAGAAGACAGAAGTGATACTACAGCTCTACATGTGGCAGTTAGCAATAAAGATAAAGAACTTGTCACATTGCTTCTTAATGCTAGGGCGGATATTAATATTGCAGAAGGCATACGTAGTGCTACAGCTCTACATATGGCAGCTTATCAAGGAAAAGAAGAAATTGTCAAATTGCTTCTTGAGGCGGGAGCTAAAACTGACGGTTGCGACTTAACAAGCGAAATATTTAAGAATGCTGAAATCAGCAAGCTGATTACATTAGACCAATTATTTGCTCCAGGAGACAAAAAGGAAGTCAAGGATATGCTTCAAGGTTTAAGTCCGGAGGAGCAAGCCTCTTTAAGCTGTAGATTTAAAAATGTAGCTAAAAACACAATATTAGAACTGAAAAAATTAAAGCTATCAGGACAAGGAGGATCAGAAGAACTTATAGAGAGTTTGAGTCTTGATGAAAAAGCAAAAGACATTATTAAGGACACTCTGTTTTTATCGACTGTAGTACATACTGTAGTAGATAGCAATCCAACCTTTGCACATTGGTTGTCTTCAGGTTCTTTGATGAAAGTGCTATCATTAGTAGACCTAGTAACTTTAAATCTAATTTCCGATTCTTCTACGGAAGAAGGTAGGGCAATTTTCGAAAATGCTTCTATACTTCCTGTAGATCTTAAGAATCTAATAAAAGAAACTGCAGAATCATTACTTTCTCGTGCAGATGCGAAAGTTATAACAGATTTAATACCAGTAGTAGAAATAGCGCTGCCTCTAGAAGTAGAAATGGCAGGAGAAGCGCCATCACCGCTAGACTTGGCCTAAGTAATGTCGCTTTGAACTCCTCGTTGTCATCCCGGGATGACTCTTATCCTGCCTGGGATGACTTTAAGACACACGCTAGTCATCCTGAATTAAATTCAGGATGAACTTTATACTGTCCAGAATAAACTACGACCTTTTCGATGACGGATTTATGATTTATTTATTCAAATCTTCTTGAACGTTTTTGGACATGCGGTAATAGATAGTATTATATTCACTGTCCTTACCAGCATATTTTCTTTTTCTTACTGATAGACTACCAAAGCCCCTTATTTCCACTCTATTGCCTATTGCAAGCTCATCTTTAATATAGTCTAAGATACAATTAACTGCAAAATTAGCATCTCCTTCACTCAAGTAACTAAGCTTTTTTACGATGTTTTCAACTAAGTCTTTTTTTGTCGTCATAAGCTACCTGGCACTAGTGTTCATTTTTTATCTCTTAATATTCTGCCCTGCTCTCTTTTCCAATCGTCTTCTTTAATTGATTGTCTCTTATCATATTGTTTTTTGCCTCTTGCCAAACCAAGTTCAAGCTTAACCTTGTTTTTGTTGTTAAAATAAAGTGATAGGGCTATTAAAGTGTATCCTTTTAATTTTATCTTCCCTATTATTTTCTGCATTTCTTTCTTATGAAGCAATAATTTCCTTGGCCGAAGAGCTGCATGATTAAAACGATTAGCTTTTTCGTATTCCGCGATATGACAATTATACAAATACAATTCACCAGCACTTTCTGCCGCATGGGAATCGGCCAGAGATACCTTTCCTTCCCTGATGGATTTTATCTCACTGCCAGTAAGCATAATACCCGCCTCTATGTTTTCCTCTATTGAGTAATCAAATGATGCTCTCCTATTTTTCGCAACTATTTTCTTAGAACCTGTCTTCATAGATTTATTCTGCATAATTTTTGTAGTTTACAATGATTTTTAATGCGAATATACATATATTAAAATTAAAAACCATGCATAAAATACAAAATATTAGACAAAAATTATGCAGAATAAATCTATGAAGACAGGTTCTTATACGAGTTTTCAGACATTTTTCTCTAAACTCACAAGGCCTGACATAACTTCATTGATTTTTCTTCTCGTCTCTTCTCTGGCTTTTGTCAGCGGCAACCTAATTTGATCACTACATAACGTAAGTTCATGAGCGACATACTTTATACCAATAGGATTACTCTCGGCAAAAACAGCTGACATCAACGGCATCAATCTTTGCTTTAATTCTCTTGCCTTACCTGTATCACCAGCTATCCATAAGCTTTCAATTTTTTTACAAATCTTTGGAAAGATATTTGCTATCACTGAAACGCAGCCAACACCTCCATGCGCACTATATGCCAAAAATCTATTGTCATCACCTGTTAGAAAAACAAGGCTTGAGCTTAATTGGGGCAAAAGCCTTAATGGTTTTTCAATATCACTGCTGCAGTCTTTTAACGCTACTATTTTATCAAGAGAGGCTAGCCTTATGATTGTATTGTCTGACATATCACAGCCGGTTCTACCTGGATGTAGATATATCATTATAGGTAACTTACTAGCATCATTTATGGCCTTGAAGTGCTGATATAATCCTTCTTGCTCTGGTCTAATATAGTGCGGAGCGGTGCACATTAAGCCATCTACATTCATGTTCGAGAGAGTAGATACCTCCTCGCATACAGATGCAGTGCTAACACCAACTATCCCAGCAATAATAGGTATTCTTCCTTTTGAACAATCTATTGCTGTTTTAATTAATTCATAGTATTCCTGATTAGAAAAACTGCTACCCTCACCAGTAGATCCACCTATCACAAGACCATCAACTCCAGAAGCTATTTGCCTTTCTATAAGAGATTCAAGAGTTTTAAAATCAATATTATCATTTTTATCCAATGGAGTAATAAGTGCAGTTAAGATGCCTTTGAATATCATAATATTTTCCCTACTATTTTAGCATATTCTTGTTGTAGCTTTGTTACTAACTCGTTATTAGAGAATTCTGTCTTCCCGTTATCATATGATATTGAAGAAACTCCTCGTATTTCAGCTGAAGTACCGGTTAAAAAACAAGTATCATACTGCCCTATATCTTCTAGCAACAATCTTTCTTCGGTAACTTTTATACCAATATTTCTAGCAATTTCCATAACAGTTTGACGCGTTATTCCATTAAGAAAACGATCAGCTATAGGCGTAACAAGTAAGCCTCTTTTACCAAAGAAGATATTAGTCGTAGAACTCTCAGCAATATCATCGTACTGATCCAATATTAAAGCATCATCATAACCCAAATCTTGAGCAAGTTTCTGAGATACTGTCATCATTGCATAATGAGCTGATGATTTACATTGAGATGGCATCGCATCTACTCCTACCTTACGCCAAGGTGTAAGGTATAGCCTCGTTCCGCTTATAAAAGTTGGATTCGATTCCATAGCTAATACAAGTATATTGCACTTTAAAATTGGATTATAAGCACCAAGTGTTTGTGCGCCTCGCCAAATAAGAGGCCGCACATAGGCGTTTTTTAGATTATTCAGATGCAATAATTCGTTGGTAGCTCGGTTGATTTCATCGGCTGAAAAATTTATTTTTAAATGCATCGATTCAGCAGATCTAAGCAACCTATTCGTATGCTCCATTAACTTAAAAATCTTACCATTATAAGCACGCTCACCTTCAAATACTGCACCAGCATAATGTAAGCTATGTGTAAGAACATGAACATATGCTTCTTCCCAAGGCACAATTTCGCCGTTTATCCAGATATAATCAGACATTTTATTTGATAATTTAAAATTCATAAATTCCTTCAAAATATTATAGTCAATTTCCTTAAATAAGATTATATTATCATAGTTATAGTAAATTACCTTGACGTATGAATAGTTAATTTAACTATAGCTCAGTTTTCTAAACCTATTAGCAATTAGTACAAATGGATAAAAAACCACACATTCTAATAGTCGACGATGATAACAGAATACTAAAACTTTTGAAGAAATTTCTTACTCAAAATGATTTTTTAGTTTCCACCAGTGCGTCTGCAACTGAAGCATCTAAGCTACTATCAAATTTTTTATATGATTTAATTATTCTAGATGTCATGATGCCAGAAATTACAGGAATTGACTTCGCTCAAAGAATAAGGTCAAGCGGCGTGCTAATGCCTGTGGTAATGCTAACCGCTCTTTCTGAGCCTGAAGATAAAATTAGAGGGTTAGAATCTGGAGCTAGTGACTACATTACAAAACCTTTTGAGCCAAGAGAGTTGTTACTTAGGATTAATAATCTAATTAATTCTCATAAAAGATTTAAGAAAGAACAAGAAATTGTTAGATTTGGCAACAATAGTTATAATCTAATAACCAGAGTGTTAATACAAAATGGCACTGATATTAAACTGAGTTCAGCTGAAGAAAACCTTCTTGATGCTCTAGTGGAATCTGAAAATAAAGTAATTTCTAGAGAAGATCTTTCGCGCAAGCTAGGTGGATTAAATCTAAGATCTGTAGATGTTCAGATTGTTAGACTCAGAAATAAGATTGAGCATGACCCAAAGAATCCTAAATTCCTTAAAACAATAAGAAACCAGGGTTATGTCCTTTATACTTAATTCTATAAATAAAAATTTATTTCCTAAAAGTCTACTGACTCGGTTCATGCTGATCATAATTGTACCAGTATTAATAAGTCAGCTACTTGCAGTATATTTGTTTTATAAAAGACATTGGTACAACGTTTCGCAAAATACAAGCCACCTAATAGCAACAGAAATCTCAGAGCTTATTAGTAATTTGAGTAGCAAAAAAATACCTAACCAGGGAAATTATTTGAATCTTGAATATTCTGTTATTTCCTCAAAACTACCTCAAGCCTCCCAAGAAAAGTACGCAGAGGAGCTAGAAATTTTTAAGAAATTACTTCAGCAGGAGTTAGGACAAGAAGGGGTAATAGTTTTTGATCAAGGTCGAGATGTTAATTTATATCTTCAGATTGGAGCAGATACATTGTTTATAAAGCTCCCCTATAAAGCTATTTTAAACCCAACAACAAGCATTTTTGTACTATGGATAATTTTTCTGACTATATTACTGCTTTCAATTTCACTAATTTTTTCAAAAAATCAAATAAAATCGATTATTGAACTTACTGATGCAGCAGAAAGCTATGGTAGAGGAGAGAAAACTGATAAGTATAAACCTTCTGGCGCTAAAGAAATTAGGCAAGCCGGTTTAGCTTTTTTAAAAATGAGAGATCGTATTGAGCGCCAAACTGCAAAACGCACTCAAATGTTAGCCATGATATCTCATGACCTAAAAACTCCGCTTACACGTATGAAACTACAAGTCGAACTCATGAATGATTCCGAGGAAAAAGAAGAACTACAATATGATATAGGCAGTATGCAACACATGATTGATTCATATTTAGATTTCGCGCGTGGTGAAGGTGGAGAAGATTTTAAGCCGACAAATCTTAATGACTGGATTTCATCATATATCAAAACTAAGTGGTCTGAAAATAATATCACACTAAATATCAGTCCTGATCCTATTATAACGCTTATAAAAACTCACTCTTTCCAGCGCGCAATTGCTAATCTTATTGGTAATGCCTTTAAACACTCAGCTAAAGTCAAGATTTCGTTATCTTCAAATGAAGATGAAGCACTAATCATCATTGAAGATAATGGTAAAGGCATTAAGAAAGATGAGCGGAAATTAGTGTTTAAACCGTTTTATCGAGCTGATAAGTCAAGATCCCTAGATAATTCGGCTGGCGTTGGACTTGGCCTGGCTATTACAAAGGAAATAATCAGTGGTCATTATGGCAGCATTACACTTGGTGAAAGTAAGAGTCTCAAAGGGCTGCTTGTACAAATTCAATTACCAATAAAAAAATAACATTTTATTATGAAACAAAGCTTGAATCACTTAGCAATAATTATGGATGGCAATGCTAGATGGGCAAAGTTACATGGAAAATCTAAAGCTGATGGACACAAAAAGGGAGCAGAAGTTGCAAAATCTCTAATTCCACACCTGTCAAGGTTAGGTATAAAGTATCTTACTCTATATACATTTTCATCCGAGAACTGGCACAGGCCAGCCGAAGAAGTCTCTATTTTAATTAATCTTCTGAGTCATTACGTCCTGCGTGAAACAAAAATTCTTACCAAATACGGTATCAAACTCAAAGTAATTGGTAATTTAGAGAAGTTAGCTCCATCACTTCAACAAAAGATTAAAGCTGCTGTTGAAAGCACTAAAAACAACACACAGAATACTGTATGCATAGCTTTCAGTTACGGCAGCAGAGCAGAAATAGTAGATGCTTTTGCCAAAGCGATTGACTCTGGCGTAACAAAAATTACAGAAGACAATTTTAGAAATTTCTTATATGATCCCCAAATGCCGGATGTTGATCTTTTAATAAGATCTGGCAATGACTATAGAATTAGTAATTTTTTGTTATGGCAATTGGCATACGCTGAATTATACTTTTTGGATAAATTTTGGCCAGAATTTGACGTAAGTGATCTAGAGAAGGCAATAGAAAATTATGCAACTCGTCAAAGAAATTTTGGTGGTAGGTAGAGGTTAATGAACTCATGAAATTATCGATGTCATTCCCGCTTCAGGCGGAAATCCATGGCAAAATGGCTAAAAGACTTGATCCCCGCCTGGAGCGGGAATGACTTATCTGCGTATTAAAATGAAAAAAGAAAAATCAAACTTTAAAAACATTTTTGACGGATCTACTATATTGATTCGTTGTCTTTCAGGATTGGCACTGGGATGCTTTTTTATTGTAGCAATTTTTGTCCTAAGACCACTGTTTTACGCGGCCATTTATAGCATTGCAGCTGTGATGCTTTTTGAATGGTACAGCATGACTAAAACATCAATATACCATAACCTCGTCGGTCTTCTAGCAATACCAATTTCTATAGCTTCTCTATTACTTATTTCTTACATTGATAAAACCGGTTGGTTATTAATGACATTTTTCTGCATTATTTGGAGCGTTGATGTCATGGCAATGTTTGGAGGAAAACTTGTTGGTGGTCCTAAATTAGCCCCTAAAACTAGCCCTCATAAAACTATCAGCGGTCTAGTAATTGGCGTTTCTAGTGCAATAATTAGCGTTAATATTCTAACTCTAATTCCAGGTTATAAGCTTCCATATATGGTAGACGAATCAAATATTTCGCTAAGTTTCTTTGCACTAATTATTGGCGTTATTGCACAAATCAGTGATTTGAGTGTATCATTATTCAAAAGAAAATTTAAAATAAAAGATACAGGAACAATTATACCTGGTCATGGTGGAGCCCTGGATAGATTCGACAGTATTATTCTAACTGCCCCTGTGATTGCCTTATACTTGCTTAATAATGTTTGAGTGAATCTATATGATGGATAAACCTTCAAATAGCTTTACTTTTACTAAGAAAAAAGCATTTAATATCCTGGTGCTTTTAATGCTATTGTATTTTGTATTCCATTCAATTTATGGTAGTAGAGGAATATTGGCCTATTTCAAGTTACAAGCTGAACTAAGTAGTTCGCACAAGAAACTTGAACTTTTAAGAGCAGAAAGACTAGAAATTGAAAACAGAACAAAACTATTACGGCACGAATCTATAGATAAGGATATGCTTGACGAAAAAATTAGAAATGTGCTTGGATTTTCTGCACCTGAAGAAAAAATATTTAAAACGCCGTCTAAAAATAATTAATCTGGAGAAAATATTATGAGAGTTGTTGTTTATAAAAATGATTTACCTAATGACTTTCACTTACCTGGAGATATTGCAATTGATTCAGAGACGATGGGTCTGAACGTTCATCGAGACAGATTATGCGTATTACAAATTAGTAACGGCGATGGGGATTCATACCTAATTCAATTTGACGGAAATAACTACACCGCTCCTAATTTAAAAAAATTACTTCTAGACGAAAGCAAAGGAAAAATATTCCACTATGCTAGATTTGACTTAGCAGTCATCAAGAAATATTTAGATATAGATATGACGAATATCTTCTGCACAAAAATTGCTTCAAAATTAGTGCGAACCTACACCGATCACCACGGTTTAAAGGATCTATGTCGGGAATTACTCGGCATAACTATTTCTAAACAACAACAATCATCCTATTGGGGAACTCAAGAGTTAAGCGAAGAACAAAAAGAATATGCGGCAAAAGATGTTGCTTATCTTCACTCTCTTAGAGCGGTACTTACAGAGCGTTTGATTGAATTGAATAGAAATAAAATTGCTCACAAACTATTCGAATTTCTACCAACTAGAGCTGAATTAGATTTAAGTGGGTGGAATGATATAGATATTTTCTCATACGGTAGCTAGTATGGATTATATAGGTTTAGCTCAAAAGAGCATCCGAGAGCAGTCAAAAGCTCTACAGATTTTGGCGCATGATATTTCTAATGACTTCTCTGCTCTAGTTGAATATATACTAAAATTTAAAGGGCGCGTCATTCTTATGGGAATGGGTAAAAGTGGTTATATTGCTAGAAAAATTGCAGCTAGCTTATCTTCCACAGGTACGCCGGCATTTTATATTCACCCTGGGGAAGCTAGTCATGGTGACCTTGGCATGATCACCGAAATGGATATGGTGATTATGTTATCTAACTCAGGAGAAACTAAAGAATTATTCGATACAATAAATTATTGCAAACGATTCAACATAAAAATTGCAGCAATTACTATGAATAATAACTCTACTCTAGGTAAAAGTAGCGATTTCATCTTGAAACTACCACTCCAAAATGAAACATCATCTCTTTCAGCTCCTACAACTTCTTCGTTAATGACATTATCGCTTGGTGATGCCCTGGTTACTACTCTACATCAGTCAAAGGGTTTTACAAAAGAAGACTTTAAAGTGTTCCACCCTGGTGGCAAAATAGGAGCAAATTTATTGAAAGTGGCAGATGTAATGAAAGGAGAAGGTAATTTACCAATAGTACTAGACAACACCAAGTTTACTGAAGTGATAGTCACTATGAATGAAAAGTGCCTTGGTTGTGCAATTGTTTTAAACAAGGATGATAAAATAATTGGAATAATTACCGATGGCGACCTTCGAAGACATATTAATGAAAATTTAGTTAGTAAGCTGGCAAAAGACGTGATGACTAGTAACCCCAGGACAATATCTGATAATGCACTAGCGACCCAAGCATTATTTATCATGAATCAAAAGTCTATTACTGCCCTTCCTGTAACGCAGGGAAATAGACTTGTTGGAGTAGTACATATTCATGATATACTAAGACATGGAGTTGCTTGATGTTAAGTATATTATACTACCTACGAAGTCAATTTTATTTGTTCAATTATAAGATGCGATTGCATGAATCAATTAAAGCACCACCAAAATAAAATAAAATTTATTAAATATATCTTTCTTTGTTCTGGAATATGTTTACTTCTAGCGATTTTTATTACTATTACATATTCTCTTAATTCTTCGACAGATAAACCAACTTCCCAGCAAGAGACTCATGATAAAAAACCTTATCTTACAAAAGATTACTCATTAAGTATACAGAGTCCGGTTTTTGAG
>CANNHR010000014.1 GCA_947505405.1 Rickettsiales bacterium | reverse complement strand
TCATCGACAAAACAGAACAAACTATCGTAATCTATATTCATTAGGGTAATCTTTATTGATTGAAAACTCTAGAATACCCTAATATCTTCAGCTATTCAGCTCCTTTCTTAAACACAGTTGGGGTTATATTAGAACAAAAAGCTAGAAGCCATGATATAGATAAATTTCTTAAATATGCTATTCAAAGCTATTGGTTGATGGCAGGCTTTAAGAAAAATAAAACAGGAGTTCTAAAAAAGAACCTGTAAGGACTTGGCTCTAAGGTTTTCAGCTATATCCTCTGCTAAAGACATTGAAAACCTAAGGATAATCACCGAACTTTTGGTTATCATCCCGTATGTATGTTTAAAAAATATGTTAATTTAGTATATCAGCAAAATTATGGTTTACATCTCTATGCTCTGCTTCATCATTGCGCACTGCTAGTACAACATCACGCAAAGTCGCATTATAAGGTAAATTCCAATAGTCTATAGCAATTTTAGGGGCGGGGATATTAGTGATAAGTCCGTTATCAATATCTTCTAAATATCGTGTATAACTTACTACAGCCTCTTCTTCAAAATAACCTACTAAACGATGAGCGGTTTTAGAAGAAATTAAATAAAGCAAGAAGAATGCATTAAAGAATATACCTTGAGTTAACAAGATTAATAAGCGTTCAAACCAATTTGGTTTAGCAATTTCAATAAAGGTCATTAAATGCATACGCTCATTCTCAGCTTCATCAAGTAACGTCTTAATCCACCCATTATCAGGACATTGCTTTCGTAAACATTTAAGATGTATTAACATCCCCCCAACCATACCAGGCACTGCAGCAACTGTTTCTAAGATTACGGCTCTATGGCCATAACGTTTTTGAAAGAAAGAGTCAGCTATCCAGCGCAGCAATTTACACATAATCATAGCAAATCGATCAGATAAACTATTTGGTGTATGATGAACATCTAAATTCGGTTTCATAATAACTTTTCTCATAAATTTAAAGTTTTGCAGTAAAAAAATTATTCCCAGCATAAGACTACCAGCAATTTTAGCAGAATAGTAGTACTTTGAAGTGGATATAAATTCAATTATGATGGTTATTTGATAAACGGGGGTACCATAAAATTTTATACTGATGACTGTTGCGTGATAAATTAAGGTCATACTCAGCATGTGTTCCTATAAATCTGATATATACTATTTGTAACCGTGCTGCCAATAATATACAATATAACTTAGTTTAAACTTATGTTAGATTATGAAATCTGCTGAGAAAATATTCAAAGACGCGCAAATATCTCCTAGAGTATATGAGGGGTATAAGGCTATGGATAATGGCACTTATAATACTGGCTATATGCTATCGCATGAACAAATACAAGCTGCGGCTTTGCTTAAGATAAGCGAGAAGCAAAATATAAGTTTGAAAGAAGCGGCAAAGCAGTACTATATAGATGGTATTTCTGTTGCTGGTGCGGATTTTAGTAAAGCAGATAAAAGTCTTATAGAAGTTTATTTTGGGGAAACAATAGATAATGCCGTTAAATCGGCTCAATCATCAGGGAAACCATCTTTTTTCTCGGTTGATGCAGATAATCATTTTGTGATGATTGCTTTAGTACCAAACAGTGATACAGGTAAATTATCGGTTCTTTATCTTAACTCTATAACTGAAAGTACTCTAAATCATGATGCTGCAAAAAAAGAATTTATGGATGCGCTGAAGGGGAAAGAATTTGGTTTAAATGAAAAAGATATACTATCATTAAAAAGTGAATTTATTGATAAAATAGACAATATAAGTGAGCAAGAGTTTCAAGATTTACAGGTGAAATTCATTAAAAGAGCAAAACAACTCAATCCAAATCTTAGAGAAGATGAACTTTTACGGGCGCAATTTGTTAATTTACAAGAAAATATAATACATACTCAGAAACTTTCTGAGGTAGGCAAGGATTTCGCAGACGCTCTTGTTGATAATTTAAAGTCTAAAGGAATACAGTTAGAGAGCGATAAGGTAATTGATAAATCACAAGACCAACAATTATCTAATTGTTGTGGCCTTTCAGTGGCTTCTAATATTGCTGATGTGTCATCGCATGTTGCCAATAAGAAATCATTAGATAAAGTCAAGGACTCGTTGTTTACTCCTAAAAACGCTCGAGAGAAAGAGCCTTATTATAAAGATTTTGGCAAAAAACTCTTTGCTATTCTCGATATCAAGAATTTAACAGAAAAAAGCGAATATTTACTACCACCTTCTACTCAATTAAAATCGACTGGAAAAACAGCCCATATTCTTACAACTGAGGACACAAATGTATTACTTGATCAAAATTATAAGGTAACTAAAGAAATTACAATAGCAACTGAAAATTTTGTAGAAAAATGTAAAAATCACGATCCTCTTCCCAAAACTCATGTTGAAAGCTTTATAAAAGAAATTGTAGATATAAATGAAAAACACGGTCTAATTACGCCAGAACAAAAGAAATTATATTATAAAGCAGAAATAGATAAAAAATCTAAGTTTACACAAGACGTAGAAAAAACTCTAGAGCTTAGTGTTGGTAATCGTGGTTTAGGATTAAAAGATGTGTTCTATAATACTATCGGAAATATAACCAAGAGTTTAGGCCTTACATCTATAAGTCGTTATTTCAAAGAACAAATCAGTGAGAACGGCAAAAAGGAACTTAGTAAACGAGAAACAAAATTATGTCCAGTAAAAGAAATAGCAAAAAATCTTAGTACAAGTATCCAGAAGTATACAGGAGAGAGCGTCCAAGGAAAAGACGTGGTTATCGATAAAGTGAATAAAAATAAATCGAAAAGTCATAAAGGTTCTGTCGCATCTGTTGCACGCTAGGGGGCCCAGTAGCAACCGCATCATGCTCGTTAATTTACTTTTCAAGAGATTCCAAATCTAGTAAATCAACACGCCGAGCCAAAATTTTCTTATAAGCAATCAGTTCATCCCGACTAATAACAGGTAAATTCACACCATATATACTAACATGATTAGATTTTGATAAATCAACGCTCAGCGCTATCCAAACTTTATCTGTCATGTTATATATTTTTGTTTTATAAGCACCACCCAAATCAATCTCTTGACCATTATAATTTAAAGTCATAAGAAACAAATCCCAAAGTTTACTTTTGTATTGAGCGGGGCCAAATATAATATAAGGTGAAACCTCATCTCGAATTTTTACGAAGCTATCCTCTGGAACATCGATATCAATATCTACCAGCTCTCTTTCCGAACCGTACGCTCTGGCCGCTAACCCACCAGTAATTTGAAAGGAGATTTCCTGTTTTTGAAGTATATCTGTGATCCATATTAAAGCTTCTTTTGTATTTTTCATAGGTCATTCCGTAGTCATTAATTAAAAAATTAAACCAAGCTTTCTATCCTTTTATATAAGTTAATATCACTCCAGCTACTTTGGTAAAATAATGTGGAATAATGAGCCTTTATTTTCGCTACTAGCTGAAATGAAACCGTTATGTGCAAGTATTACTTTTTTACACAAACTTAATCCTATACCCCTTCCACCTGCTGGTGTTTTAGTCTTAGAACTAACTGTAAAAGGATCAAAAATATCCAGTAATTCCCCTTTTGGAATACCAATACCTTCATCTTTTACACTAAATTCAACAGTACCGTTTGTTGATTTTAACGTAATAGTAATCATACCTTTTTTGCAATATTGGATAGCGTTAATTATAATATTATCAATGGTGCGTACAATATAGTATTCATCGCATGAGATAATCAGTTTATCTTCTATGTTTAAAGAAAAATCGAGATTTTCTTTGTCCTTTTCTTCTATGTATAATTTTTGGCAAATTTCTAATCTTTTATAAACTAGGTCGGTTAAATTTACTTTGGTTTTATCTAACTTGTAGTTAAGACTTTCAAGTTTAGATAAATCAATCAAATTATTGACTAAACTAGTTAATCTTTCTGAACTTTTTGCGATCTCACAGACAGCTTGCTTTCTTTGATTTTCAGTTAGTTTATTATATCCTTCGTATAAAACCTGCCCCATGCTAGTAATGCCAGTGATGGGTGTATGTGCTTCATGTTCGAGATTTCGTAAGAATTCATTTTTAAGTGCATGTAACCTAGTCAATTCCTTCTTTTGATCATCAACTTTATTAGATAAAAACAGATTCTTCTCTTCCGTCAACTCTTGAAATTGTTGCTTTGGTTTTAGGAAGATAACTAAAGCGGTGATAATTAGCAGGACTAAATAAACTATTTTAAACTGTAATGATAATAAATGATCTTGTAAGTTTACTGGTAGGTATTGCTGATAAAAAAAGGTAGTAATAGTTATACCAAGAATTATTGTAAATAAAGCCCAGCGCCACGTTATTAATGAAGACAATATGATGAGATTTACCATAAATACCATCAACTGGATTTCAGAAAATTGACTAATTAACACCATTAAAAAACTAAAACAAATTAATACAAAGAACATGGCAATGTTCCAAACTACACCAATCAAATTTGCCGTTTTCCAATTTGATAACCATAAAGGATAAGTGATAAGGGCTGTAGAAGCACAAAGAGTCATTGGGTAGAGAATATGAATTAAATAACTATATTGAGTTTCATACCCTTTTGCTAAAGTATGGGTGCTAGCAAAAGCAGAAATCATGACAAATAGCCCAAGTATTGATATTAGACTTTCACTTTGAGCACAATTCTTTTTACAAGTATCAATAATGTTGAAAGATTTTAGATTGTATAAATATCTTCTTAATCTCAACTTTCTTTCATTACGAATATTGATAAGCGGTGTATTATCCTTAATACCAACCCAACCACCTGGTTGCCTTAATAAGTAATGGCTAGTCATTAAAACAACAAGGTTAGCCAACATACCAAAAAATGCACTATTTGCCGCTTTAATGTATAGTACATAATCCCATACTAGGACTGTTGCAAACCCTGCTGCCATTCCAAGTAAGACCGATTTTTCGCTGCTCCTAAAACCTAAAATTGCCATAGTAAAAGGTACAATTACAATAGGCACATATAAGGAAAAGGCCATAACTAATAAGGCTTGTAAGCTACTTCCCTCGTACAATGATAAAATTAAAGAGAATATACCGATCAATACTGAAACAATACGAGCAGCAAGTAGTTCATTTTTAATAAATTTAATTTTTAATGGTTTACAAAAATCATGTACTACAAGAACTGCAGTGGCATTGATAAAAGAGTCAACAGTGGACATTATCATAGCCATAATGCCTACTAACATTGCCCCTTTTAATCCTATATAAGGGGAATTAAAAATAACATATTTGATAACTTCATTTGGATTAAGAGATGGATTAATGGCTAATGTTAAGACGGCAATCCAATTAATGATTACTATAAGTAAGAAGCAAACGATAGCAGAAATAATAAAAGATTTACCGACTTGTCTGGTATCTTTGGCCATCGCCACTCTTTGAAAAATTGCTGGGTTAAATCCTACAATTATAAAAAGTAAAAAGAGAAAAAGTTGCCTAAAAGGCAGCTCATTTGAGAAATTAAAAACTTCCTTATAATCAAATAACTTATTAGTTGTTAAAGTATTAGTAATAATATCAGCACTATCAATGCTAGCTAAAATAACATAAGCAATTAACGGTATTATGGTACCGAAAGTAAAAAACTGAATAATATCAGTAAAAGTAACTGACTTTATGCCGCCTAAAGCAGAGTATAAAGTCACGATAATTGTTGCTGATATAACACCGTAAATACTAGGTAGTTCAAGCGCATACTCAAAAATGAAGCCCGCCATTTTTAGCTGTACTGCTATAATTCCTGCTGCACCTATAAATCCTGATATAGCAGTAATTATCCTAATGCGATTACCGTATAAGTCACCCATTGCCTCTGCTATAGATAATTTACCTAAAAACTCTCCCATACGCGGAGCAAAAAATACGCCAATGAGTAAAAGACATAAAACATCACCTATAGCAATCCATATAGCATGTAATCCTATAGTATAAGTTTCATAAATATTACTATAAAAAAATTCACCACTTGCCCAAGTAGCGACAATAGTGGCAACGATAGTGGCGGTACTGAAATTTCTATCACCAACTGCATAATCTTTTATGGTCTTGATGCCACGGCTTGAAGACAAACCTAATATAAGATTAGCTACTAAAAATCCTATGAAAATAATGGTGTCAATATTTGCAATCATATTTTCTCTTTAAAATTCTTCTGAAAAGTTAAGACAAATAACATCCTTAAGTTGATGAGTTTATCATTAATAAATTTAAAAAAAAAGCATTTTAAAAAGGAAAAAGGTTCTTAAATATCTCTAACCTCAGTAAACTGAATTGAATTGTTATTTCGTGTTAGATTTAATTTGGATAAAATATTTCTAAATCGGCCATTTTTTTGATGTGAGTAATTTCTCTTATATTCGCTGGCCGTAAAAATTTTATAACTGTTAATTAATGAAGATATTACTTCGCTATAATAGATGTGATACAAGTCATGCATAGTGGCTCTGGTTGTAAGATGCCCCCATTTCATTACTTGTTGAGGAACTCTAGCCAAGGCTTCAGCACAGCTGATAGCTTCCTCTGCCTCAGGGTTATCGCGTTTGTAAACATCAGCAATCGGTGATAAATTAGAGAGCATATCTTCAATCATTGCTGCAAGCATTAACCCAACATATATTTCTCTATCATAGAAACGTTTAACAAAAAGCAAATTATGGCTTATTGCAAAATTGACTAACTTATAACTATAATATTTAGCAATTAATCTGAGCCAAACTACCCTTAATCCTGATAATTTCTGTTGATTATAAAGCTTGAGTTTTGTTTCAACTTTTATTAAGTTAGTCATTCCTGCGCTAGCAAGAATGACTTTTAGCTCAATGCTTCTTTCTATATCTTTTTTTCTAGCAAGGCTTACATGGGGAGTTGCCTTGGTGCAAGAAAAATTGCAAGAGTGGCGTGTAATTTGGCGACCGTTTCCGTCTCTTTTTATATCGGCAAAATGACCCAACTCCTGTGCAGCAATAATTTGAAGCCTAGCTAAGGCAGCCCATCCATTCCCAGAGGTAGGATGTGATTCACTATTTTTAGCAAATGGGTCACCTCCACAAGAAACATAGATACAGACATTTTTGCCATCAGTGCTTTGCATGCCACTGTTGGTTCCAGATCTTTTCCATGAAGCTATATCCATTACATCGCCTATATTGTGCGAATAAGTAATAAATACCTCAACTTTGTCTAGTAATAACCATTTTATTACAATTGGATGAGCAGATTGGACAAAGACTCTTGCTAATTGTGTTTTTAGTTCATCACTAACCAAAAGTAACTTGGTAGCTTTTTTGTTTAGATCGTTGATGATAGAAGTAATTTTTGTATCCTGTATTAGCTTATTACTGTTCTTATAAAGATTTCGGACATTATTTTTAGTGTTGTCAAGGAGTTCTGGAGTTAATTCTTCATAGCTTAATATTACATTTACGCCAGAAGCGTTATCTGTGAAACGAACAAAATTACAATAATAGTCTGTATCTATTCTAATCCTACCAGAGCTAATTAACTCTTGTGCGAGATGTTCGTATTCAACTTGAATACTTGTCTTATCTATTGCTGGAACTTTATTAAGTATATGATAGATTGAACTCATCTTTATAACTAATATATGGTACCACTAGAGTGGCAGTATCTTTAATATATTTAATCATAAAAAGGCGATAATTGCTATTGCTTTAGGCAACATGACCCACCAATTTTTCAAGAACAATAGAGGTTATGTTAATGGTATACTCCCCATTCTTGTATAGTTAACCAGGTCCACGGAAATCTAGCTCTCTTTCAAGATACAATCCCGAATTGGCGTATAATGCATTTCACAAAAAATATGGTTACGGGCAAAGAACCCTATTTGTAATAAACCCTAAATCAAACTCAGGTTAATTACGATCAATAGCTGTGTTGTCAAAGACTTAGGTAGTTTTTGGATAATTGTATTAAGTTAATAAAATTTTACTTTTATTTTATAATATCTTGTCCTATACTTACCTTTATGAGATCAATCTCAATTTTTATTAAATAATCAGGTAATTAATTATGTTTCTTATTAAAAAATACCTTCCTTTATCTTTTATTGTTTCTACTTGCATTCTTTGCGTCCTTTCCTTCGATACCTTGGCTTTTTCTAAATTTGATATACATGCAGTTTTTGCAATATTTATAGTAGCAGGCAAAGTTGCTTTAACTATGGCAGCTATTTTATTACTTAGTAGCATGCGTGATGAAATAGCTTTAGTAAAAAGTTCTGCGTTAATTCTTGCAATTATTTTTATTCCACTTTTGTGGCTTGCATCTTAAATATATTCCACTCATCCCGTAATTTTTGCTGATACACTAAACTATCTAACTTTTTGTCTTTCCATATACCAAATGCATATTCATAACCTTTTTGGCTTTTAGTGTAATTGGTAATATAGTTAGTCAATGCTTGTCTTATCAATTTTGCTCTAGATAGTTTTTTCTTTTTAGACAAATTATCTAAGATTTTAATTTGTGCATCAGGTATATCAACTATGGTTCTCATATTTAGTACTTAAATTATATTAGTTATCATTATCTGATGTATTAAAACACATTACTATTGAATTCAAGTACTATAGCAATGTGTTCGTTATTTTGACAATAGTCTACTAATCCTTTCAAGGCTTGCTGGCTTTGTGGCCATCTGCACAAATTTTTCTTTCTCTAGGTTTAGCAGTATAGATTCATCGATTTTGCCCATATCAATTATTTTTTGAAAAAATACCAATACGTCCTGAGTCACATTATCAAAATTTGATGTGTCTATTGTACTTGCTAGATCTATTTTCGGTAGGTGAACACTATTGGCTATAATTCGTTTTATATGCTTTATTTCAAAAGCTTCTGACATTATATTGTCAATACTCATATTAAAACTACACTCTACATTATATTCTTTAGCAAAATAATCACTCGAAGCAGACTGGTATTGCACTAAGATGTTTTTTAAGTTTCCCACTAGTATATCTCTATCCCCTTCAGAGCGTAAGAACATTTCTTTAACTCCTCCCCAACCAGGAATAAGTCCAACACCAAGTTCCACTAGGCCGGCATTTAAGTTCTGATGTGCCACAACATGATGAGAATGTAGCAATAGCTCGCATCCACCACCCAGAGCAAGGCCGTATGCGCATGAGATAACATCAATGCTCGCATGTTTTAAAGCAAGCATTGCTTTTTGACCAAGATCAATGAATTCTTCTATAGCTTTAAAGTTCTTATTACTTATCTGGTCGTAGAATAACCTGATGTCTGCGCCGACTGAGAAATGTTTACTCTTGCCTGGGTGAATTATCAACTTCATGGACTTATCTTCAGAGAGCTTTACCGAATCTATGATTAAATCAAACACCTGATTATTTAAAGAATTCATCTTAGTTTTGATAACAAACACATGGTTGTTTTGATATTCAAACAAATCAGCAGAGTCATTTGATAACACTATTTTTGCCTCACCTTGCCATATTGATTTATTTGAAGTCTGTCTTTTGATTCTCGTTAGGTCAGCATTATTATTTATTCCTTTGAGCCAACTTATGCTCTTTGGCATATACGAATCAAGTAGCTCAAATGGGCCGTATTTCAAGCTATATCCAAGCTTCATGGCTTTATCAATATCTTCAGTTGAATCAGAGATATCTGGCACAAGGCTTGTTACGTAGGAAAAAAATGTAGCTAATATTTCCTTAAAAAAATCACTATACACATCATTTTTACTAAACAACTCTTCTAGCGTTTTTGGAGTTTCTGATAATTTTAGCTCAACATAATCCAAGCTTTTAAAATCAAATATTTGCTTAATAGTTTGTCCTTGGTTTTTTGTTACCTTATAAAAACCAGCACCAGACTTACGCCCTAGCAACCCTTTAGACTCCATTACAGACAATATCTCAGACTCAGTGTATATTTCGTGATACTTATCTCCCCCATCGAGTGCACCCGTCAATGACTTTGAAATCAAAGCCATCACGTCATGACCTATCAAATCATAAAGACCAAAAATCCCTGTAGTGGGAAAGCCCAGAAGCTTTGTAAATATTTGATCTATTAATGCGGGATTAAGCCCTTTTTCAATAGCTTTTCTAACCGTAAGTTCAAGAAGAAAGCACCCTATTCTATTAGCAATAAATCCAGGTGTATCGTTGCAATGAATAATTGTTTTGCCTAGTTTTTTGCTGATAAATTCTTTGGTACGCTCAACCACTGCGCGATCATTATTCGCGTCACACACCAATTCAAGTAGCTCCATATATCTGGGTGGATTGAAGAAATGAGTAATGATAAATCTGTTTTGCAGTGATTGGGGCAATTTCTTCTTTAATTTTGCCAGAGGCAATGTTGAAGTATTGGAGGCGATTATTGCGCTATCTTTAAGATATGGAATCAATGTTTCATACAGCGCATGTTTAATATCCAATCTTTCAATAATTACTTCAATTATCAGATCGCACTCTGATATTAAATTTAAATCATCTCGGAGATTTCCAACAGTAATATATTTGGCCAAGCTCGGATGTGATAACGGCGCTGGTTTTTGAGTAAGCATTCTTTCAAGCGCTGATGCTGCAATATTTGATGGTTTTTCATCCGCTATATCAAGCAAAATTACATTAGTTCGCGAATTTGCAACTTGTGCTGCAATACCACTACCCATAACTCCTGAACCAATGACGCATATTTTGTTTATTAACAACATATCAACCCACTAGAACTTGTTTTCATAGATTTTTATCCCTATGTTTTTAAGCAAATATTGCTCTCTCAATATCTTTTATACTGTGGTTAATTAAATCTTTATTTACTTCTTTGGTTACTCGCTTTTTTAAATTGCCATTTAGCATTTGTCTCATAGCCCCGAGTAGCTTTGAACTTGCAACAATATAGAGCTCTTTATAAGCCGAATCGTTTGCAAATAAGTGGTTAATATGGTCTATTGCCGCCCTTGAGGAGTTACTAAAATCAATATCCTTTTTGGATGTATGAGGGTCATGAAATGCAGATAATCCAGACTTGCTGCCTCTTAAACTTTCATGTCGTTCAACGCTGCGCCCTTCATCACTATGAAGCTGAAATTGACCGACTTCTTCTGTAATTTTTAAACCCTCTGCTTTAAAAAGCTTAAGCCTATTCATATCTAAGACGGCAACTAATTTATAACCAAAGTTATTCTGCATATTATTTTCTACCTCTATTTGAAAAATATATAACTCAAATAGTAACTATAACGCTAGTTTTGGATAAGAGATATGCACAATTTTAGGCAGTTTTTTAGCGAAAAATATACATTTTTTGATAAAATAGCGTCCCTATTTTGAGGAAAATGTGTTTTTTACAGCAAAAAAGGGACAAAATGGCGCATGGTTCGTTATCCAAAACTAGCGTTATAATATTTATTGAAACAAGACGGAAGAGTTTTATGAAAATGCGAAATGGTATAAATTGGTAATGCGACATTGCAAAGAGGTTCGAGGGAAAACTAGTCATCTACCGTCATGACGAAGAGTGCCACTTACGCGGGCGCAGGCCATCCAGCCTTTCTTGTTTCTAAAAAACACAGAAAGCCTGGATCCCACCGCCAGTCCTTCGGACTCCTCTGGATGACGATTTCGGGTTTTTTAGCCATGGTCGTAAACAGATACAGACAAGTGTTCTCTGATTACAATTCTATGAAGACAGGTTCTTACATTATGTCGCCAACATTGGCTAAGAATAATTTTGCTCGGTGGGAAGCTGGTTTAGTAAAAAACTCAGCCGCTGGTTGATCAGCTAAAACTAACCCTTTATCCATAAAAATGATTCTGTCTGCGATAATCTTGGCAAATTTTATATGGTGAGTGATCACTATCATCTGCATTTGCTTCTTCAAATTATCGATTATTTCAATAATATCTTTTACAATTTCTGGGTCTAGCGCAGAAGTAGGCTCATCAAATAGCATTGTTTCTGGATCCATCATTAAAGCTCTACAAATAGCGGCGCGTTGTTTCTGTCCACCTGATAACTTTGACGGAGATGAATCTGCTTTCTCTAAAATACCGAATCTATCAAGCAACTTTCTAGCTTTGCCTTGAGTTTCTATCTTGCTAGTATGCAGTACATTTAGTGGGCCATAAGTCAAGTTCTCTAGAACTGACATATGCGGGAACAAATTAAATTGCTGAAAGACCATGCCAATTTTAAAACACAGCTTACCTCTATTCCTTCTAGTGAGTTTTTTGCCATTAATAACAACAGATCCACTAGTCGGGTTTTCAAGATTATTGATACACCGGAGGAGTGTAGATTTGCCACTACCAGAGGGACCAATTATGACCGTAGTTTCTCTTTTATCAAACGTTAGATTAATATTTCTAATTGCAATGTTATCTATAAATTTCTTAGTAACTTTTTCTAGAACTATCATATAGCTAGCCTTTTTTCTAAAACCAAAGCAAAGCTACTGATAATCAGTACCATAAAATAATAAGCTATCGCTGCTGTTAACATCGGAGTAAAAAAAGTGTAAGTTTCCGCTGATATGACCTGAGCTCTTCTCATTAAGTCCATCTCGCCAATAACTGATATCAATGCCGATTCTTTCACCAGATTGATGAGTTCATTTACCAAGGCCGGTAAAATATATCTAAAGGCCTGCGGTAATATTATGTCTTTCATCCGCAAGATGGGAGAAATACCTAGCGCCTTTGCCGCTTCAACTTGCCCTTTATCAACAGATTCAATCCCCGCTCTAATTATTTCTGAAACATAGGCTCCAGAATTCAAAGAAAAAGCGATTACACCTGCTGCAAAAACACTCAGCTTAAGACCAATCAATCCAGGTAATCCAAAATATATTATTGTTAGTTGAATAAGTAACGGCGTACCTCTGAATATAGAAGTATATGCATGCGCAGCTAGCCTTAGAATTTTTAGGTCAATTACTTTACAAAATGCTAAAATTGTACCAATAATTAGGCCAAAAAATACCGAAATCACACTGTACTTCAAAGTAACAGTAATACCTTTTAGAATAAAATATAGATGTGGCAAAAACGCCACTAGGTCATTATACATTACAGCAATAAGAATTTTGTCTAACCAAAGCACATAGATTAATAGAATCAATTCGACTAAACGTCAATAAATTACTGCATTTTTACAATTTTTTTAGTATTATAAAATTGATCTAAAATAGAAGTTTTATGATGTTAGAAAAAATAACCATTGAGTTTATTTTTCAGTTTATGCTGGTTTTTGCAAGACTTGGAACGGCCTTTAGCAGACTTCCAGCACTCGGCTCGCCATATATATTTATGCGTGGGAAACTCGCTTTTGCTCTTACCGTTTCTTTCGTTATGATGCCGATATTACAGCCATATTTACCCCAATATTCAGAAAATTTTGCTACTAATATTGGCTATTTAGCTATTGAGATATTGATCGGGCTTATTATCAGCGTGGCTGCAAATATCTATTTTCAGTCCTTACATTTCGTTGGGCAAATAGTTTCAATGCAATCTGGCCTTGGCGCGGCAGCATTCTTTGATCCTGCGCAGAGGTCTCAGGTGGCTATTTTCTCTAATTTTATGCTGCTTGTCGCTATCGTATTTATCTTCGCAACCGATACGCATTTCATATTTATTCAAGCAGTTGCACAGAGTTATGAGAAGTTTCCACCAGGCGAACTTGTGAATTCAGGAGACCTTAGCAAGTTTATTGCTTTCGTAATAAACGATAGTTTTATTCTTTCTTTCAAAATATCATCCCCATTTCTTGTAGTAGCCCTTGCGATCATGACTGGCAGCGGTATGCTTGCAAGATTAATGCCTAATTTGCAGGTATTTTTTGTTATCACACCAGCACAAATCTTAGTGATGTTTGGAACTATGTATATTGTAATCGAGGCCGTGGTTACAAAATTAACTGCTACAATCAGTAATAGCCTCAATGTTCTTGGGTTTTAACAAAGAGATATGGGTTGTTGAGCCATGACGAAGTTCATTCAAGTGTGAGATACACCTTCTTTCTGCGCCTTCTTTTTAATATGACTCAAACAATTGTACTCCCTCTTTCTCCCCGAAACAATCGCGTATATCATCTTGGCAACTGATGTGCGTTGATGCACCTCCTTTGCCACTTCGTCCCTTAGGTAAACCTGAAAAGGAGTTAGGTCTTCTCGGCTAAGCAAAGGTTTATAAAGAATCTCTAGCTGAAAAGCACCACAAGCAGATACTATGTTCTTAACTACAGCGTGAACAAAATCAGAAGCTGATTTTATTTCTGGATTTAACGCTACTTTTTTAAAATCTAGAGTAGTGATTTTATTCAGTAAAGCAGGATGAATGAATATATCAGCCAGATTAAGCTCCATGAGTTGCGCCCTTACTTCTTTTCTGTCTTCAGCCATTTTTCTTATTTTATCAACAGAATTTGAGAGATTCGGAAAATAGAATGCAGCAGAAAGTTTTGCGACAAATCCTTCTCGTAAAAACTTCCTACCCAAAGCGCCATCTTCAAATAGGTGATGCATATTTTCTAGCAATGCCCTATATCTTGCCGTTAACGAATTTATCGTATATTTGTCTAGTTCAACAAATCTTTTTTGAATATGACCCTCTAAAGCATTACCAAGTTTACCTCTAAAAGAAGTTAGCGAACTCTTTATTGTTTGCTGCTCTTGACCAGAAAGATGATGTAATTTTGTATCAATTTTTTTCATTACAGCAAGCAGATGCTCATTCTTAGACAATCCAAAAGCTCGAATATTGTCCGCTTGTTTAAACAGAAGCCGCAAAAATTGTGACAAAAAACTGCTATTGTGAAGCAGATAAGCTTCTACTACAGCAAACTCAAACCCCTCTATTTGATGCATTAAGGCGTCAAAGTTCTGAAATCTGCTGAGCAAATCATATCCTGAATCACCTAATCTGTTGTAACTGTATCTATACTGAGACTCTGTATGAACCGTGTCTAGCAAGGACAAAATGATCTTATTTACTTGTTCTGAATTTTTTAATCTGTCATACAGATGAATCAGCTGCAAATCACTAAGTTGCTCTAAAATGCTAGACTTTATTATAAAAAAACTAGTTATCTGCTCAAATGCAACTTCAATATTATCTATAGAATCTGTGGCGATGCAGCTCTCGAGCTTGTGATAAAATTTGTATTTAATGCTATCTTTGGCGCCTTCACCCGAATTTTCAATGTTCCAAATTTCTTTAACAAGCATTAACCGATCAAGCAATTTATTTTGACCATCTGAGTCTAATAACTTAATTTGATATACTATTGCTGACGCTAAGATTGTATCTTTAGCCAGTTGATTGTGAGACTGCTCTGCAAACAGCACTTGAGCATTGTGAGTGATTTTATATACCAGGTGACTCACTGTATCAAGCTCTGTTCTTTCAAAATCTGCTTCTTCGGCAGGAGTTTTTATAGAATAAATTATCTCTTTAATATCGGATAGATACTGAGCAAGATCGCTTTTAGGGACGTTATTTATTTCAAAAAGATTCAGGTATTTATTTTTATGAGTTTGAAGACAATCTTCTAAATCTTGTCTATGCATCTTGCTCATCAGTGCAAGATGGTTTCTATATTTATAAAACGTTGAAATTATTCGTTTAGAAAAAATAGCTTCTCGTATTTTTTCTTCATGCCCCCATGAGTCAATATATCCTAAACTCAATTCTTTTGCATACTCGCTTAATTCTAGCATTATTTTGCTGTAGCTTGTTGGCACTTTTTATATTCCTTATTTTAAGATCTTTTACTTACAGTTACGAATGATATTACAGAATTATTACAAACACCAGTGCTATTGCTGTAACATTGATGACTTCTTGCAAAATTCGCTTCTGGTAACGTATTACTGACCAATTATTATTGCTTGCCTTCTTTGGGCAATTCTTTAAAATGACATCAATATAACTAAGATATAGTTAAAAATGGCCGGACATTCTAAATTTAAGAATATTCAACACCGCAAAGGTGCTCAAGATAAAAAGCGGGCTAAATTATTTACTAAATTGGTCAGAGAAATAATTACCGCCGCAAAAATTGGCGGAGTTGACGCAAGCGCTAACCCAAGATTACGAAATAGTATCTCTGCAGCCAGAAGCCAAAACCTTCCGAGAGAACGAATTGACAGAGCTTTAGCACAAGCTTCTGATCCAAGTGATCTAGATAATTACACTGAGAATCGATATGAGGGATTTGTGCCCGGCGGTATTGCAATTATCGTGGAAACTCTAACTGATAATAAGAATAGAACTGTTGCAGAAGTTCGAAGCGCTTTTACTAAATATGGTGGGAATCTAGCTGAAAATGGAAGTGTTAGCTTCATGTTTGATAGAGTTGGGAGAATTGAGTTTGCCAAAACCATTGCAACAAGTGATAACGTTATGGAAGCGGCTATTGACGCTGGAGCTATAGATGTTGAATCGACAGAAACTGAACATGTCATTTATACAGATATTGAATCTTTCTCTGATTGCCTAGAGTTTTTAACAACCAAATATGGCGACCCAGTTGAATCTGAACTGGGCTGGAGACCACAAAATACTATCACGATTGATAATGAAGAAAAGGCCACAAAGTTACTGAAACTTATCGATGCTTTAGAAGAAAGCGACGATGTACAAAAAGTGTTTGGAAATTACGAACTTTCAGAAGAAATTTTTAACAAACTCTCAAATTAACACTATAGTAAATCACTTAGTGTTTTGTGTAAAATGTGATTTGTCATTCCCGCGGAAGCGGGAATCCAGCTTGACAGCTGGCTTTTTGGATTCCCGCTTCCGCGGGAATGACATCGAGTGTATTAACAAATGCACCTACCGCTAAGTAACTTACTATATATTGCGAAAGAAGGGTACTAAAATAAATGCAAATAATTATACTTGCTGCAGGTAAAGGCAGCAGAATGAACTCCTCTTTGCCAAAAGTAATGCACAAAGTTGGGGGAGTACCTATGCTTGAGTGCGTCATACGGAATTGCCATCAAGTTTCAGATGACCTTGTCTTAGTATACTCAAAGCACCTAGACCCCTATTTGCACATGTTTAGCAGCCACTGCAAACTTGTCAATCAGGCCGAGCAACTGGGAACAGCGCATGCAGTATCTGTCGCAAAAGACTTATTTAGCAATAAAGAAAATATTGGTGTTATCTATGGAGACAACCCATTAATAACACCAGATATTATTAGGGGCTTATTTGATCATCTTGATAAAACTAACTCAAAAGTTGTAACATTGGCTTTTGAGTACGAAAAACAAAATCAATATGGACGTATTATCTTAGACTCAGCCGGCAACTTTCAAAAAATTGTTGAATCAAAATTTGCTACGGACGAAGAAAAGAAGATAACTCTCTGTAACTCTGGGATAATGGCTTTTGCTCCTGGTATACTTGCAAAATATATAGATAACTGTCTTGTATCTAACTCTGAAAATGTTGGTAAGGAGCTATATCTAACTAATATCATTGAAATATGTGCTCTGGCTGGTGAAAAAGTAACTTACTATAAATCTGTAGACCATGAACTAGTGGTCGGGGTAAACACTCAAAGCGAACTAGATAATGTAAATTCAATAATCAAAAAAAAGTAAGAACCTGAAAGTAAGAACCTGTTTTCATAGAATTGTCTGATAGAATTTTTAGAATAATTTTTGTAGTTTACAATGATTTTTAATGCGAATATACATATATTAAAATTAAAAATTATTCATAAAATGCAAAATATTAGACAAAAATTATGCAGAATAAATCTATGAAGACAGGTTCTAATATGAGCGAAGCCAAAAGTAAGCCATTACTAATAATAGATGGCTACGGTTTTATCTTTAGGGCCTACCATGTTCAGCCATCTCTAATATCGCCAACTGGCGCACCTGTCGGAGCGATCTACGGCTTTACTTCGATGCTTATAAAATTGATTAACGATTTTACTCCAGAACATGCAGTTATTGTTCTTGATCATGGTGGCAAAAATTTTAGGCACGATATTTATAAAGACTACAAAGCAAACAGGCCCCCGGTACCAGAAGATTTGATAACTCAGCTTAATCTGGTAAAAACTGCAGCCACTGCACTAAATTTTAGACATCTTTCCAAAGCCGGCTTTGAAGCCGATGATATCATTGCCACACTCGCTACTAAAGCATCGTTAGTCAAACGAGAAGCAATAATCATTTCTTCAGACAAAGATTTAATGCAACTGGTAGATGGATTCGTAAAAATGTACGATCCAGCGAAATCTAAATATATTACCGAAGAAGATATTATAGATAAATTTGGTGTTCCTGCACTAAAAGTTAGAGAAGTACAAGCTCTCATGGGAGACAAGTCTGATAATATTCCAGGGGTAGCTGGGATTGGTCCAAAAACTGCTGCGCAGTTAATTAACGAATACGACACCTTGGATGAGGTCATAAATTCTATTGATCAACTTAAAAACCCTAGATGGCAACAATTATTAAAGAATAACATACAAAATGCCAAGATCTCTTGGCAACTGGTTGGTTTAAATAAAAATGTTGATATCGAGCAAGATTTAGAGAATTTTCATTGGACACCTCCCAAAACTGATCAAATATCGAATTTTTTAAATGAATATGGTTTTAAATCTCTGAATAAAAGGGTGGAGAATCTTTTTCAACTTAAGATAGAAAATGTTGCTCATTCACTTACTCCAAAAGAAGAAACTGCTCCAATTTTAGTAAAAGTAGACAATGCGGGGCAGCTTGAGCCATTACTCCTTGAAGCAAAAAAGCGAGGGATAGTTGCTGTTTTTAATCGTATTGCTGATTCCAAACATAGTTTGATTCTTACTACCGGAGGCGATCTGTATCAGATTGATTATCAGAATCAACTAAACTCCCATGATTTATTTTCTTATTCAAGTGCTAAATTAGAAGATGGAGAAATCAAACAACAAATACATGCTCTGTTTGAAAACAAAGCTATTAAGAAAATTACCTATAACCTGAAGTCATTACTGCATCTAGTCGCTCCATTTTCATTGCATGCATTCGATGATTTGATGCTCATGGATTATGTCCTAAATGCTGGGAATAAAGCACATGAATTATTAGACATAATAAACATATATTCAAGTTCATACCCAACTGATAACACATATTATGTCAGCTCTTTTATTGACTGTTACAACAAGCTGTTTAGTAAGCTCATAGAAAATAAAGCTCTACATCTGTACGACTCGATTGACTTGCCTTTGTGCTATATTTTGCATGATATGGAAAAAATTGGCATTAAAATCGATACTAAGTATTTGAAGCATTTGTCCGAAGAGCTGGCTATTAAAATACAAAACATAGAAAAAAGGATCTATGTCATGGCAGGAAAGGAGTTCAATATCTCTTCTCCCAAACAGCTCGGGCTCATTTTATTTGATGAAATGAAATTACCATTTGGTAAGCTTGCCGGAAAATCTAAATCATACTCAACCAATGCTGATACCCTTGAAAAACTTAATATGGAAGGCTATGAGATAGCTCAGCTACTCTTAGATTACAGACATCTTTGCAAGCTAAAAAATACATACACCGATACATTGCCAGAGCAAGTTGATAAAACTACAAGTAGAATTCATACAACTTTCTTACAATGTGCTACAACTACTGGCAGGTTAAGTTCGGTAAATCCAAATGTACAAAACATACCAATCCGAACAGAGGAAGGAAATAAGATCAGAGCAGCTTTTATTTCTTCCCCTGGAATGAAACTAATTTCGGCTGATTATTCTCAAATAGAACTTCGTATTCTGTCTCACGTTGCAAATATTGGACAACTTAAGAAAGCTTTTGCAGAAAATAAAGATATTCATGCGCAAACCGCTAGCCAGATTTTCGATATTCCGATTGAAAACATAGAACCAGATATTCGGCGCAAAGCTAAAGCAATTAATTTTGGAATAATTTATGGAATTAGCGCCTTTGGCCTAGCACGTCAGTTAAATATACCAAGAAAAGAAGCAGCAACTTATATAGAGAGATATTTCAAAGAATATCCTGGCATTCAGCACTACATGAGTCAAACTATTGAATTTGCAAAAGAGAATGGTTTCGTACCAAATTTACTTAGTCGTAAATGTTTTCTTCCTAACATTAACAGCAAAGATCATACTCTTAGATCATTTAGCGAACGTGCGGCAATTAACGCTCCTATGCAAAGCTTAACTTCTGATATTGTAAAAATAGCAATGATACTTCTGGATAAAGCGCTATTGTCTCGTAATATGAAAACCAAAATGATACTACAAATACACGATGAATTAATTTTTGAAGCCCCAGAAGCAGAAGTTAACTCTGCTATGGCACTGATTAAATCAACCATGCAAAATGCCTATTTGCTCGATGTTGCCATAGATACCAAGGTCAATACCGGAGATACTTGGCAAGAACTGTAGACAATGATAGTATCATCAAATGACCTATAGGCCTCCATTTAGACTATATATAAATTTATAAACGCACCCATTGACATAGCAATACAAAGTTAATAAAATGTTCATTGAGATGGTCGTGCAGTTGTATGCTTGCTTTGCAAGCATGAGGAAAGTCCGGACTCCATATAGACACGACGCTGGGTAACGCCCAGCGGGGGTGAGCGCGAGGTCATTCCTAGGGAAAGTGCAACAGAAATTATACCGCCTTTAATATCAAATGCCAAAGCGAAAGTTTTTGTACTTGATGTAAAGCCAAAGTCCCAAATATAAAATGTACAAATGGGATTTGAACGGTGAGCTCCCGGAGCCTATATTTATAGGTGAGGAAGCAAAGCCGTGGAAAATCGCGATTGTACGTTTAATTGGGGCTAAGAGGCCCGCGCTAAAGCGCCCGGATTTTGGTATAAGGTAAGGGTGAAATGGTGTGGTAAGAGCACACCGGTATTCTTGGTAACAAGGAACGCAAATGTAAACCCCGTCGGGAGCAAGACCAAATAGACATGATTGAACTTTGTTCCTGGCCCGTCTATAGCCAGATATCATGCGGGTAGGTTGCTTGAGGTAAGTGGTAACACTTATCCTAGATAAATAACTGCAATAGCTTATTTATAAGCTATACAGAATCCGGCTTACAGACCATCTCTTTTTTATTTTGTGGTCGTTTTAAGTTGAGTTAGCATATATAATTATAGAAAAGATTTTTTCTTTTTAAGATTACTGCGAATACTCCAAATGCCGACCGATTTTGGGTATGAGCAGTGATATTAAAAAGGGAAAAGGTACAAATAGAAATTTACGTTAACTCAACTTGAACGACTATATTACATAAAAATGCAAACTCTTTATCATCATCAGCTGTGCCCATTATCTAGACAAATTCGGGTTCTTCTAAAGGAATTTAATATTGAATTTAGTCTTATTAGAGAAGATTATTGGCAGAGGCGTCAAGAATTCTTGATGATTAACCCTGCTAGCACCACCCCCGTTCTTGCTCTTGATTCAAACGAATATACTCTAATTGGAAATTATCCTATCATAGAGTATATGCAGGAAACATATGACAACTTCTATTTTATGCCAGCATCCCCAATCGAACGCGGGGAAGTTCGGAAATATATTAGCTGGTTTAATGATAAGTTTTATCGTGAGGTCAGCAAAATTCTACTGGATGAAAAAATGATTCGCTTGCTCATGCGTATCGGTGAACCTAGAACTGAATTCATAAGAGCGGCTAAAGTAAATTTAACTCAGCATTTTAGGTTTTTAAATCAAGCTCTAGAAAATAATTCTTACATAGTTTCAGAAAAAATCACTTGCGCCGATATTGCTGCTGCAGCTCATATATCTGTTATAGATTATTTTGGAGAAATTAATTGGGACAGCTGGACACTAATAAAACAATGGTATTCTGTTATTAAATCTAGACCTTCTTTCCAACTTATTCTGCAAGATAGAATTCCTGGATTTAATCCACCAAAAGATTATTCAAACTTAGATTTTTAGACCTTTATAGTCCTTCCGTCAGGACTCTTACACGTGAATAAATAAAAGGGATATGAGATAAAACTTTATTGCAAGATCCATAAGAAAACGACGATATATGTACAAAAATATTATGGAATTGCTGAGAATGTTTTTGCATAAAACAGCCTCTCGATATTATTCCAGCTCTCTTTTTTGTCATTCCCGCTCCAGGCGA
>CANNHR010000013.1 GCA_947505405.1 Rickettsiales bacterium | reverse complement strand
CTTGTTTGCAGGACTTATTAGTTACCAAATCCGTACTGATAAACCCTCATTAGATCAGTTACTAAAATTGAATCCTTAAACACAGTTGGGGTTATGTTAGGGTGTGTTATCGAATGATTTCATTTTGATTTATTTATATTAATTAGTAAGTTTATTGGGTTATAGGTTATGGCACGTAAAAACGATTATATAGTTGAAGTTGATAAGTATATAGGCGGTAGAATATACTCATTGAGACTTGCTCAGGGTTTTTCTCGTCAGCAACTATCAAAGATTATTGGTGTTACTCATCAACAACTACAAAAATACGAAAAAGGTACTAACAGAATTTCCGTAGGCAGATTGGTTCTAATTGCAAAAGCTTTATCGAAAGATACGTCTTATTTTTACGAAGGGCTAGAAGCTGCTGACAATGAGCCTGTAGTAACGCAGCATCAACGTATGTGTATCGAAGTATCTCGTAACTTTATGAAAATCGAGAGTTCTGAGCACCAAACCGCAGTTAATACATTGGTTAAGTCTCTCTCGAAGATAGCATAGTTTTCCAACTATAGTAATTTAACTTGTAGTCTATGCGTCAATTTCGCGAGAACTCGTCTCTGCTCACTTATATAGAATAAGCTGCGCGAGTCTCGCTCTAAAATTAACACCTATACAATAAGTTAAATTACTATAGCGCACTAGCTTGCCTGCCTTCGACCCAGAATTCTCAGGAAAACCGATCATCCCGTGACAAATGACCGTGTTTTTAGCTTTATCTGAGTTCAGTCATACAAACTAATAAAAAATAAAGCAATTATCCCAATCGGATAAAATAGTTTGTTTGTCGTAACCTTAGAAAATAAATACCCAAAAACCATGCTAGTAGCAAAAACTAATATTCCATAATTCTGGCACCATAGGCTTGCTGGTAAAATTAAGTGTACTAAGGCTTTACTGATTGTATTCGCTTCTGCATCAGCGTTACTATCTAAACTGTTACGAATTACCCACAAGCTCGTAATAGAAGCAAAAGACAAGCTTGTTAACCAGAGCAAAATCTCTTGATCTATTAAGGTACGATAAACTATACCGAGTACAACGATGCTTAAAGTAATCCTGATCGGGATAAAATTATGTTTTGAATATATAAAAATATTCAAAACAACTAGTGCAGTAAAACAAAAATAAATGAAGAAATATTCTAAATTTTTACCAAATAGATAGTATAAAATCATTGCCATTAGTCCAATTAATATTTCAAGGGCTATATATGATTTTGTAATGGGAATATGACAATAATTACATTTTCCAAAAGTGCTAAACCAACTTAAAACCGGTAAATACTCGTAGAAGCGCAAAACATGCTCACAATTCGAGCAAAACGGAGGCCGGGTTAATTTTTGATCAAAACCGGAAATCATTATATTTCGTGGAAGACGATAAAATATAGTAGTAGTAAAATTACCGATCAACGTACCGAATAAAAAAAGAATTATATAGCTAACAATCAAAGTCAAAATGCTTTACCTTTTCATACCAAATTCTGGAGTGACTAAGAACTTCTGCTTCGTCCGCTAGACTTGGATTTTTGTTCTAATGTTCGCTCAGGAACAGTGCGGTCAGCAACATCTGGAATGTCTATAGGCTTCCGTTCTACTACTTGAGCTATCTCTTTAATTTTTTCTTGGGATAATTGGTTTTTAATACTGGACCTACTTGTGAGTTCAGGGCTATCAACTAAAACTTCTTTGTCTACTCGCTTAAGTTTATTAAGATTTTTTGTTTCATTTACAATGCTTGGCACGTTTTGAGCAATCCTATTGCCAATTTTTTCACCGAGTGCGGGTGCGTATTTTACTGCATATAATGTTGCGGGCAAGATAAGTACGGGAAGCGCCAAACCGCCAATAACTATTCCAATTGATGCAGCAATGATAACGCTTCCTGCTAAAGCTACCTTGGCGAAAGCTGATTTGAATCCGCTCACTTTTTGATTAAGAGCTTTTGATTGTACCAGTATTGAATTTAAATGGGCTCCTACGAATTCAGAAATTTCTTGTTGTTGTTTTTTAGCTTTTATAGCAGACAGTACTATAGAATGGAACAATTTAGGATCTGATGTAACAATAGTCATCAATTCCTTCCCATCTTTGCTGTTTAACAAATCTTTAAGAACCATTCTAATAGTTTGTTGTTCTTCTGGACTTAAATCGCCAAAATGAGAAGAGATTACAGATTCAATCACTGCATCTTGTGATTGCTCAGCAGATTTGTTGTTCTCATCGTCAGACTGGTCGTTTGGTGTAATGGCAACAGCAAATAGCGTCATTGCTGATGAAAAAGTTTCATCGAAGATAATTTTATGATCCAGATGTTTTTTTAACCTAGAACCGCATAAATTCACATATTCATCAAGTAAAGGAGTGGATTTTAATCTGAGCGAATAATCTATCGCTAGGAGATTAGAAATAGAGCGTCTAAGCTGTACTCCAAGATTATTACTCAAATATTCATCAAGGTGCAAGTTAAATGGATTTGGATCAACTCCTGCTGGGAGTTTTATCTTATTTTTCATATATAATATCTCTCAGAAGAATCTTTACTTTTACTTCTAGTAGTTCAGGCGCTTTAGCAGTTGTTAATGCGTCAATTACTTCGGGTGTCAACGCCTCTATTGATCGAAGGTTACTGCTTAGCACAACTGAATTTTGTGGTATAATGCTACATAGGTCTTGAGTAATAGCTAGCAAGTGATGAGGGTCTAAAGCTTTAAAATGAATATCAGCAGTATGATAATCTATTTTTATATGCCCACCATTATATAAAGAATCTTCTCCATCGAAGCCTTTAGAAATTTTTATACTTATAGGTTCAAATAGTTGGTATTTTGTATTGAAAGATTCTACTGCATTGATAAATTGTGCTCGCCTTGAGCATCCAAGGTCTTCATTACTTGTTATTAAAGTGTTGTAACTGTTGTTTAGAGAAACAATTTTTTCTTCAAAATCATTGATTGATTCAATCTTTAGAGTTGCTTCTCGGAGAAAAGAATTAGCTTTTTGTTTTCTTTGAGATGCTTTTTCTAAATCAGCAATAAATATAGGGATTAATAGAGCAAGAGTTATTATAAGCAGCAGATAAATAATAACCTTGAAAAAAATAATATTTTTAAGATGAACTACGAGCTTATTTAGCATCCGTATCCTCCCCAACTTTTCCTTTAATCAAAAAATACGCCGGTATAGTAACTCTTCTGGCTATTTCAACAATATCATTAGAATGCTTAGTGAAAATAACGCGAAAATCCTGAAAGTTAGTTTTTATATGATTAGCATACCCATTGATAACTTCTATTCCTTCTAAAGTCGAACCCATCGGTCCTTCATAAGTAATATCTAGGGATATTACTAGATCGCTTTGAGGAAAATCGACTAGTACTGGGTTAACCAGCTTCCAAGATAATTTATTAATTTTTAAATTTTTATGCTGAGTTAAAACAAGTATTTTGTAGTGATCAAAAGGAGTAGATGACTGCCGAGCAATGATATTTTGTAAATTATACATTTCAAGTAAATCACTGACATTTAAAAGCTCTGGATTACGCTTTTTGACTTGTCTATATTCCTCAGCTAGCTTGTAGTATTGGTTATTGAGATCATTTGCTTGAGATTGAGCTGTAATAGCTTGATATTTAAATAAGCATAGCGTTAGAACCATTCCAGAAATAATAGCAATAATAGGCTTAAATACTGCTCTGTTAAGTAGTGTAAGTTTTGTAATGGCTTTTAAAGGTTTGTTTGAAGCTAGATGGGTAGTAAAATTATTGAATAATTCCATCAAAGCAGAATCCTGAAATCGATCATTTGAATGATGTGACGCAAGCTTTAAATTGTCTTCACTTAAAGCTAAGATATTGCAATTCTCAAGCTTAAGTTGGGATATCAGCTTTTTAAGCGCGTTATCTACTAAAAATATTATACATGGTGGCTTATCGAGCGTTTTAATATATTGCTTATAAAACAATAGTTTATCGGATATCGCTTGTTCAATTGTACCAATGAGATACATATCCGATTTATCATAAGGAAATTCTACTGTTTTTTCGCTCATGATATTATTTTTATATTTTACAATAATCTTTATATTGCTTGCTTTGGTAATTATAGTAAAGATTTGTAGGTGCTCTAAATACTCCAATTTACCACTAATTTGAAGTATGCGATCAATTATTGTCGTCAATTCTAAAGATAAGAAATACATCCCACTATATTTAAAAGACTTTTTTATTACGTATTCTAGGATATCACTTAATGGGGGCGAGAACGGAGTTGTTGCTATACAAGTGTTCCAAATTTCGCCATTGTGGTTGTTCACTTCATAAACATTGTAAGCAACAATATCTTCTGGTTTGTATTTCTCTGAAATAAATTTATCGACAGGGTTGATTTTAATCAAGGAACTTAAAATGGGTAGCATCTCATGGTCTAATTCACATTCATTGTGATCTAATAAGAACATGACGTGGTGGCCTTTATAATTTGATAAAAATTTTCTGTATTTTTGATGATATTTCTCAGAACCATATTCAACGAAGATACTATCCTGAACCTGATTTTTTTTAAGAGCAGCAAGCATAATGCCATTTTTTCCTAAAAAAATAGTTATATTTTTCTTATGAAATAAATTATTTAGCAGATTAACTATGAACTCCAACTTGGAATTATTCTGGGCACTCATTTGTTAATATTTTTGATTTAAAAAAATGATTCTATTTATCTTAGAACCTGTCTTCATAGAATTGTCTGATAGAATTTTTAGGATAATTTTTGTAGTTTACAATGATTTTTAATGCGAATATACATATATTAAAATTAAAAACCATGCATAAAATACAAAATATTAGACAAAAATTATGCAGAATAAATCTATGAAGACAGGTTCTTAGAGTAGGGAGTAATAAGACCAAGCTCAACAGCAACGGAAAACAACAAAAAGCTTTTTAAATTAATATTGTAATTTAGCCATAAATTTATTAAGGTTATGTCTGTAAAATTCTTAAAAATTTTAATTAGTTCGTATGCATAAGATAACTACACAACAAATCAGAAGTACCTTTATTGATTTTTTTAAAACTAATGAACATACGCATGTTCCTTCAAGCTCTTTGGTTCCGCATAATGATCCAAGTTTAATGTTTGTCAATTCTGGGATGGTACAGTTTAAAGATGTATTTACTGGAGTGGATAAGCGAGACTACTCAAAAGCTACTTCTTCACAAAAATCTGTTCGTGCGGGCGGTAAGCACAACGATTTGGATAATGTTGGATATACGGCAAGACACCACACATTCTTCGAAATGTTAGGTAATTTTTCCTTTGGTGATTACTTCAAAGAAGAAGCAATCTTTTATGCATGGAATTTACTGACTAAGGAATATAAGCTACCAAAAGAGAAATTATATGTAACAGTTTATCATAATGACGATGAAGCCGTGTCGTATTGGAAAAAAATTGCTGGTATTGGTGATGATCGTATAATTCGTATTAGTACAAACGATAACTTTTGGTCTATGGGTGATACGGGGCCTTGTGGACCATGCTCTGAGATTTTTTATGATCATGGCGAAGCTATTCCTGGGGGACTACCTGGAACTACTCAGCAAGATGGAGATAGATTCATAGAGATCTGGAACTTAGTTTTTATGCAGTTCGAGCAAGTAGATAAAGATAATCGTATTTTATTGCCGAATAAATCAGTAGACACCGGTATGGGGTTAGAGAGGATTTCAGCCGTAATTCAGGGTGTACATGATAATTATGATACGGATATTTTTAAGGAAATAATTGGTCATACGGAGTCTATTTTGAAAGTAGCGGCCAAGGATGAGGCTTTATTTTCATATCGGGTTATTGCTGATCATTTGCGTTCGAGCGCCTTCTTAATCGGCGATGGGGTTATGCCATCAAATGAAGGTAGAGGTTATGTTCTCAGAAGAATTATGCGCAGAGCCATGAGACATGCGCACCAGCTTGGAGCCAAAGAGCCTCTAATGTATAAGCTACTGCCGAAACTAATCGATTTGTTTGGTCATACATATTCCGAATTACTCCGAGCTGAAGATTTTATTTCAAGTATTTTAAAACAAGAAGAAGAGAGGTTCAAAACGACTCTTGATCGAGGTTTGAAACTTCTTGAGGATGAAGCAAAGTCTGTGGCGAAAGGTGGAGTTCTGTCTGGAGATGTAGCTTTTAAACTATATGATACATATGGGTTTCCATTGGATCTGACAGAGGATATCCTTAAAAAACAAGAGGTTACAGTAGACAATAAAAGCTTTGATAAGCAAATGAGCTTACAAAAGGAAAGGGCCAGAAAAGCGTGGGCTGGTTCTGGTGAGCTTAGGACAGATGCAATATGGTTTGATATATTAGCAGAGTTTGGTTCTACAGAATTCCTAGGATACTCACTTGAATCTGCTGAAGGTAAAGTTTTTGCGTTGGTGCAAGATGGTAAAAAACTTGAGCAAATTTCCAAGCCTGGCAAGAAATTTACGTTAATTGCTAACCAAACGCCATTTTACGGTGAGTCAGGTGGACAGATGGGTGATATTGGTGTGATAGAATCACCGCATTGTAAAATAAAAATATTAAATACGCTAAAATTTTTGGGTAAAGTTATAGGGCATATTTGCCAGTTAGATGAAGGAATTATCTCTGTAAATGATGTCGTAAAAATGTCTATAGATTTTTCTTATAGAAAACATTTAAAAATGCATCATACAGCAACTCATATTTTGCATGCCGTGCTTCGAGATATACTTGGGAGACATGTGACTCAAAAGGGTTCTCTAGTTGCTGAAGATAAGCTTAGGTTTGATATTAGCCATCCAAAAGCATTGACAAAAGCTGAGATCAAACTCGCAGAAGAGAAAGTAAATCAAATTATTTCTGATAATTCCAAAGTCGTTACTAAGCTGATGTCAACCGATCAGGCGATGGAAGCTGGTGCTATGGCATTATTTGGAGAAAAATATGATTCTGAGGTAAGAGTGGTTTCGCTTGGTCAGCTTGAAGAAAATACGAATCCGTACTCATTTGAATTATGTGGCGGCACACACGTTAATAGAACAGGGGATATTGGTGCATTTAAGATTATCAGTGAAAGCGCGATTGCAGCTGGTATCAGAAGGATAGAGGCGATATGCGGTAAATTTGCCTTTAAAGAGATTATGGCTAATGAAGAGTTGCTTGATAGCGTCATTGATGCTCTTAAGAGTAATAAGTCTGAACTGTTGCAAAAAGTTGATAGTTTACTGGTATCGAAAAAGGATCTCGAGAAACAGATTGAAAAAATACAGATGAGTAGTCTGATGTTGTCAGATGATGAGATTAGCAAAACCTCTGTGTCTATAGATAAGGGACGCTTACTTTACAACCTGCTTTCAGAGAATATTGATGCTAAAACCATACGTATGGCAGCTGAAAATTTATCTAAGAATCATGCTGATTTAGTGATTGTATTTGTAAGTAAAACCAGTGAAAAACTATCCATTGTTGTTGCAGTTTCAAAGGAAATATCACAAAGACATAATGCTAACGAAATTTCCAAGCACTTATCAAGTTTCATAAATGGAAGCGGTGGCGGACAAGCAACTCTTGCACAAGTTGGAGGTGTTAATCTTGCTAAGTTACCAGGACTGGAGCAAGAAATTATCAAAATATTGAGTTAATAAAGCAAGTAAATTCGCATTTAAATAAAATATAGAAGAGAAGTTATATGAAAAAGTATTTTATACTGGTTTTAGTTTTAAACTATTTCACCTGCTATATTTTTGACTCAATTAGGTAGTTTTTTTGTCTATTAAAGTTCTTGGGCTAGAATCTAGTTGTGACGATACTGCTGCAGCAATAGTTTCCTCCGGGCCAAATATTCTTGCGAATGTTGTTATTTCACAAACTCAAGAACACCTAGCTTTTCAAGGAGTTGTACCAGAAATTGCGGCTAGATCTCACCTTGATAATATTAAATCAGCTATAGATAGATGCTTGTCTGAAGCCTCAATCACTTTTAAAGAAATTGATGCTATTGCTGCAACTTCTGGGCCTGGATTAATTGGTGGTGTGATTGTTGGATCGATGTATGGAAAAGCTCTTGCAAGCGCTCTAGATAAGCCATTTATTGCTATTAATCATTTAGAAGGGCATGCTCTTACAGCAAGGCTTACCGACAATGTTGAGTTTCCCTACTTACTCTTACTTGTCAGCGGTGGGCATTGTCAATTTGTTGCTGTAAAAGGGCTCGGTAAATACAAAATTTTAGGCCAAACTTTAGATGATGCAGTGGGTGAGGCGTTTGACAAAGTTGCGAAAATGATGAATCTAGAATTTCCCGGTGGACCTATTATTGAACAAATAGCTACTAAGGGTGATCCAAAGAGATTCAACTTTCCTCGTCCTCTATATAATCAGAAAAATTCGGACATGTCATTTTCTGGCCTAAAGACAGCAGTACGACTTAAAATTCAAGAAATTGACGATCTATCTAGTCATGATATGAGTGATATAGCAGCAAGTTTCCAACAAGCTGTTTGTGATGTCTTAGTTCAAAAAACAACGTTTGCTATCGATCAATATGAGAGTGTATGTCAAGGAAAAATGCTTGTTGTATCAGGTGGAGCAGCTGCAAACAAGCAGATAAGAAGTAGGTTAAGTATTTTATCAGAAGAATTAGGGTATAATTTTGTTGCACCGCCGATAAAATTATGTACTGATAATGCTGCTATGATTGCTTTTGCTGGACTTGAGAGATTAAAAGCTGGTATGATAAACGGTATGGATTTCAAGCCAAGAGCTCGTTGGAATTTGGAAGAATTGCTATAGTTATAAAAAATATAGTGTTTATGTCAGGGTTGGAACTAAATAAAATTGCGGCTGCAGTATTGCTTGCCAGCTTGATCGCGATGATAGTTGGTGTTGTAGCAAATGCTCTTTATAAACCTAAACTAGAAATCGCTCAACGTGGCTATCAGGTTGAAGTCTCAGAAGGTTCTTCGGGCCATAGTAACAATGTGCCAGAAGTCCCAGTGGATATTGCTCAGCTTATGGCCACTGCCAATGCAGAAGATGGAGCTAAGGTTGTAAAAAAATGTCTGGCTTGTCATACTTTAGAAGAAGGTGGAGCAAATAAAATTGGACCGCATTTATGGAAAGTATATGGAGCAGAAAAAGCTAAAAGGGATGGCTATGCATACTCAAAAGCAATGGCAGCTGCCGATGGAATTTGGGATAATGAAAGTTTATACCATTTCCTTAATAAGCCAAGTAAGTTTATACCTGGTACGAAGATGAGTTTTGCTGGGCTTAGTAAACCACAAGATATTGTTAATGTAATAGCGTATTTAAAAGAGAAAGCTAGCTAGTTGATGCCTTAGCTTTGAAGCAAGTGGTGACCTATTTAAGTTAAAGTCATGCTGAGTAGCGAATTTAATCACCTATTCAATTTACTATAGCAAAGTCAGATATATTCTGATACGTTAATTTCAAGGTGTCACCTTGCGTTTGGTATTATACATGCGTGCAACCGAGTCTTAAAAATTCAGAATATTGCTGAGAAGGCTACATAGTAGAGAATGATTATGACAATTACTCCGATAGAAATATGGCTTGTGGTGGGCATTATTTTCATATTGCTGGAATTTACCACCTTACCTGGCATAGGATTTATGTTTCTTGGGTTTGGTGCTATGTCTAGCTCAGTAATTTTTTACTTCTATCCAGAAATGCAAAACTACCAGGTTGCATCGGTTGGGTTTTCATCACTCGCATGGTTTTTGATCTTATGGTGGCCACTTAAGACTTTTGTTTATGGTAAGAATAAGCATTCAGGTAAAGACTATTTTGATATTGTAGGTATGCAAGTCGAAGTCGCTCTTGAAGATATTAACCCAGGTAGCATGGGGCAGGTGTACTGGTCTGGTACAATTATGAATGCTCAGCTAGGTAGTAAAGAAAAGATTGCACAAGTTGGTGATAAGCTTTACGTAGTCGAAGCTAAGGGTAATATACTTATTTGTAGTCATGGAAAGCCTGATGAGTAGTTCGTATTAATGCGAATTTTAAGATAGTTGATCTCCAGTCATGCTGAACTTATTTCAGCATGACTGGTTACTAATATCCTGGCGTATTAAACTTTAACAGGCATTACCACAAAGCAATCTTTTGAGCTCAAGTTCGTTTTAATTAAGACAGGAGAAAAAGAGTCTTTAAAAAATATTTCAACTTGATCTGCATGTATTGCACTTAATACATCACTTATGTATCTTGGATTAAAGCCAATTGAAACTTCTGAACCAGCATAGTTACAAGAATTGTCTTTTTCTAGCGAGTAATGCAGCACTTCGCTTGCAACACCTTTTGCCTCACCGGAAGCCGTTATTTCCATTGATTCATTGCCGATAAATAGCTTCACTGCTCTGAACTTATCTACTGTAACAGTAGCAACTCTATCAATTGCACTAGCTAATAGCTTTGCATTGACGGTAAGTTTACTTTGATTCTCAGTTGGAATAAATGATGAATATTCAGGAAAAGTGCCATCAATAAGTTTGGAAATCAAAACCAAATTATTGCATTTGAATTTAATCTTAGTATTAGATAAAAATACTTCGATATCAGATTGAATATTTTTTGAGTCTTTCAATATTTTCAATAGCTCAATAACAGTCTTACGAGGAACAATAACTCCAAAATCATCAGTCTTTTTATCTAGTAATACAGACGCTATAGAAAGCCTATGTCCATCAGTAGAAACGCCTAAAAACTCACCATCTTTAACATGCATATATATGCCATTTAAATTATATCTAGTCTCTTCATTTGACATAGAAAAATTTGTGTACTCAATTACTTTTGCTAATTCAGAGGAAGGGATTCTAAGGCTAACGCCAGAATCTATATCTTCCATGGCAGGAAAAGCCAAGGCTGGAAGTGTTAATAGTTCAAAGCGACAATTTGCTCCTGTTATTTCAATTTTATCTGAATCAGCTATTTGCCTTATTTTGATCTTAGCATCAGGTATCTTTCTAACTATATCGGAAAGTGTTTGCGTTGAAACCGTAGTTTGTCCCTCACAAACAACTTCTGCACCAATTTCTTGATTCAAGTATAAATCCATATCAGTTGCCCCGATCTCAAGCATACCAGATTTTGCTACTAGTTTTATGTTACTGAGTTCTTGTAAAACATTCCTTTTTTCAACGATTGAATTCGCAAAACTTAAAGCATGTACTAGATCTTTTGTCTGAACTAATATTTCAAGATTATTTTTTTTTGTATCTTCTGACATATATCCTAAAGTTTTTAAAATAAATTTATAGTAAATCACTTAGCATTAGGTGCATTTGTTAATACACTTAGGTGTCATTCCCGCGGAGGCGAGAATCCAAAAAGCCAGCTATCAAGCTGGATTCCCGCCTACGGCCCAGAATCTTCTTTTACACATCACCGTCATGCTGAACTTGATTCAGCATCTCCTTCCGTTGCCTGGGATCCTGAAACAAGTTCAGGATGACTTCCTTTGTCTTGCAAGGCTTTTGTTTCAACCAAGCCACAAAATACTTCATTTTTATCTAGGACACTAGTGGAACCAAATTCAGCATGACGCACTTGTAACAGGCTTGTCTTAGCTTTGCAATATTCTAGAGAGAAGATTAACCTCTTCTCGAAAATCAGGGTCTAACGCCATGATTTCTTCTATCTTTTTTATAGCATGCATAACTGTTGTATGATCCTTCTTGCCAAATTTTGATCCAATGTCAGCAAGACTTTTTGGAGTCAATGTTTTTGATAAATACATCGCTATTTGTCTAGGCCTTGCTATAGACCGGAGCCTACTTGAAGATGACATATCAGAGACTTTCATGTTATATCTATTAGCTACTTTTTTATGTATATCTTCGATGGTTATTGTTCGCTCATTTGAACGGAGCAAATCTCTTAAAATATCTTGAGTGCTTTCTAGCGTTATTTCACGTCCAACAAGAGTTGAGTGAGCGATTACCTTATTAAGAGCCCCCTCCAACTCTCTGACATTCGATGTTATTTTTGAGGCTAAGAAATCAATCACATTCTTAGAGATTTTAACATCCATTTTTTCTAGCTTTGACTCAAGGATTCCAACGCGAAGCTCATATGTCGTACTGTGAACGTCGGCAACTAATCCCCATCCAAGCCTAGATTTTATTCTATCTTCAACATTATCAAGATCAGTTGGAGAGCGATCACAGGAAATAACCATTTGTTTATTGTTGTCGATAATCGCATTAAATGTATGAAAAAACTCTTCTTGAGTACTCTCTTTTCCACAAATAAATTGTATATCATCAATCATCAAAACATCAACAGAACGAAATTCTTCTTTAAAAGACATAATATCTTTGTTACGCAGCGCTTTGATAAAGCGGTACATGAATTTTTCGGCAGACATATAAAAAACTTTTCTATTCGGGTTCTTTTTATTTGCATGCCATGCAATAGCGTGCATTAAGTGAGTTTTCCCAAGACCAACGCCACCATATAGAAATAGTGGATTTGATTTTGCGATCGCATCATCAGCTTCCGCAACAGCAAGAGAAGCTGCATATGCTAGCTCATTTGGTGGTCCAACGACAAAATTATCAAAAGTAAAACGTGGATCTAAAGAAGCTGTAGTATCGTCCCTGACATCACTTTGATCCATCAACGAGACTGTGTTGGAGGAAATAACTATAACATCAGATTTTGGCAATTCTTTAGTGATTATATCCACTGATTTCACTTGGGTGTCATGATGCAATAATAATTTTGAGATGATATCAAAATAATTGGATTTAATCCAATCTCTTACGAAATTACTTGGCGCGGAAAGTATTATTTCACTCTCGCCAATAGCTTCAAAAAAACTGATCTTACTAAACCAACTTTTATAAAGATCTTCTCCATAGTGGGCCACTAAATCACGACTTACGCTCTTCCATAAGTCGGCATAATAATCACCATCTTTATATTGGGGCATAATTCGATCCAATTGCGTCATCTTTCACTAGTCTCTTAGGTAAAATATAATTTTCAAATAATAACGGAGGAAGCATATTTAGAGCTTCAACATAGATTGCTAGTTTAAGCACGATTACATAACGCTTGCTTTTTCGCTGCTGTGGACAATAATATTACCATATATTTTTTTTGCAAGGTCATAAATCATGAATATCAAAAACCGGGGCCAATTTATCAAAAAATTGCTTTATCAAAGTTGTAATAGAGGATGCAAAGAAACAGATCTAATTATTGGTCGGTTTGCTAAGCAAAACGTAGAAAAAATGAGTGACAATGAACTACAAATTTTTGAACATATTTTGCAACAAACTGATGCTGATTTATACGATTGGTACGTGAAGAAAAAGCCTGTTCCTAAAGAAAACTTATCCACAGTTATGACTCAAATATTAAAATTTGATCCATCTGCACAATGAAAAAACTTTTAATCCCTTCTTCTTCTAAATCATTATATGCTTTAGAACATTTTAACAACAAAAATAAAAATCTTTTATTGTGTTGCTGGGAAGAAGAAAATGCAATTTCTGCATATAAACAATTAAAATTTTATGGCAACCATGGAATTTCAAAACAGCAGATTATTCACTTTCCTAGCCTTGATACACTTCCCTATGACAGAGTTTCTCCAAATTCTGAAATTCTTGCAAAAAGGGCGGCTGCTTTAACCACCCTTGCGATGAATAATGAGCCTAAAATACTTATTACTGCAGCACAAAATTTACTCCAGAAAGTTCCTCCTCCAGAAGGATTTATTAACTCAACATTAAGCATAGAACCTGGAATGATGTTAGACATTGAAACTATAATAATGTTTCTTGTAAAAATTGGGTTTTCAAGGGTTGCTAGTGCAGTGGATAGCAGCGAATTTGCAGTGAGGGGAGAAATTGTTGACCTAGTCACACATACAGACAAAGGTTATAGAATTAATTTTGGCTGGAATCAAATTGAGTTAATTAGAGAATATGATACTTATAGTCAAATATCAACAAAATCGGTTGCTAGCTTAATCCTATCATCCGCAACAGAAACTCTTCTTAACTCTCAAACTATAATTAATTTCAAAAATAATTTTCTGCAACTCTTTGGTGTAAATCACATTCGTAGCTCAATGTATGAATCTGTAACTTCTGGCCAAAAATTTCATGGTTATGAGCATCTGATGCCTTTGTTCTATGAAAATATGAGTTCAATATTTGATTTTTTAGGCAAACATGAAGTGATCTATGATAGTCTATGTATTCAGTCAATGCTAGAGTTCGAAAACACTTATAATGACTTTTATGAATCTCGGTTGCTTTCAAACAAGTCAAACCCAGACTCATTTTACTTTGCTATACCACCATCTCGCTTAATTAATAGCAGCCAGACGACCAAAGAGCTATTATCTCTTGATAACTGCACCCTAATAGAACATGGCTCTAGTACAGATTTTGCAACTATTATAAATATTGCTACGCAGGCTAAAATTGAAAATAAGACTGAATTTGATAAGTTGTTTGAGATTATCGTCGAGAATAAGAAAAAAATTCCAATAATCCTTTGTAATTCAAAAAGTGGCCAAGCTAGAATAAAAACCATTGCCTATACTCATAATTACACCACCTTAGAAATTAGCAAATTATCAGAAGCTAAAAAGAACGTCATAAATCTTGGAATTGCGCCGTTATCCAGTGGTTTTACATCTTCTAAATATCTGTTTATTGCTGAAAATGACATTTTAGGCAACAAGTTCGTTACTCAAAGTCATAAGTCAGCTAGAAAAAAACTAAAAAATATACTAACTGAGCTTGATAATATTGTTGAAGGCGAAATAGTAGTTCACAAAGAGCATGGTATTGGTAGATTTGAGAAAATACAAACTATCTACGTTGATAGTATCGCGCATGATTGTTTAAAAATTATCTACGCTAATAATGACATACTCTACTTACCCGTTGAAAACATAGATCAGTTCAAAAAATATGGCGGGGATGATGTCATACTCGACAAACTTGGAAGTGTGAGTTGGCAAAAGCGTAAAGCTAAACTGAAAAATAGGATAAAAGATATTGCGTCTAAGTTAATAAAAATTTCTGCTGCAAGGCATCTTGCCAAAACGACACCAACTTATTTTGAACAAAATACTTACGACGATTTCTGCAAAAATTTTCCTTACAACGAAACTAATGATCAAGTTTCATCAATTGAAGATATAAAGACAGACTTAGAAAGCGGCAAATTAATGGACAGACTCATCTGTGGAGATGTAGGCTTTGGTAAAACCGAAGTTGCAATGCGTGCTACATTCATGGTTACTTGTAGCATCAGCGACGATAGGCCCCAAGTCGCAGTGATTTCTCCAACTACCATACTTTGTAAGCAGCATTACCATAATTTTCTTGAACGCTTCAAAGGTATGGGCTTGAATATCGCTCAACTTTCACGCCTTATAAAGCCATCCCAAGCAAAGAAAGTAAAGGAAAGGGTAGAAAGCGGTGAGATTAATATAATCATTGGTACACACGCTTTGCTAGCTGCTGATATAAAGTTTAAAAATCTTAAAATGATTATTATCGATGAAGAGCAACATTTTGGTGTTGCGCAGAAAGAGCATCTAAAACAGCTAAAATCAAATGTACACGTACTATCGCTTTCTGCAACGCCAATACCAAGAACTCTACAAATGTCAATGGTGGGGATTAAGGATTTAAGTTTGATTACAACCCCTCCGATAGACCGCTTACCGGTTCGAACAAACGTTTTGCCATTTGATACAGTAGTAATTCGAGATGCTCTTATGAGAGAACGCTTTAGAGGTGGTATTAGTTTTTACGTCGTTCCTCGCATTAAAGATATTGAGTGGGTAGCAAATCAACTAAGTAGCATTGTACCAGAACTTAAATATAAAATAGCTCACGGACAAATGACACCATCAGAAATTGATACTACTATGAACGAGTTTTGTGAGGCGAAATTTGATATTTTGCTCTCAACAACAATCATTGAATCCGGAATCGATATCCCTATTGCGAATACTATTATTATCCACCGTTCTGACATGCTTGGATTAAGCCAGCTTTATCAACTTCGGGGGCGTGTTGGTAGAGGAAAAGTTAGAGGCTATGCATATTTAACATTAACTCATCATAAATCTACTAAACATTCTCTTCAACGCCTTGATATTCTGCAAAATATCGATTCTCTTGGCGCTGGATTTACCATAGCAAGTCATGATATGGATCTTAGAGGATTTGGCAACCTTGTTGGTGATGAACAATCAGGGCACATTCGAGAAGTTGGCGCTGAATTATATCAAGAGATGCTGGATGAAGCAATTAATGAACTTAAGAATGATACGAACAATAATGCCGAGAATTTTAATCCAGTAATCAACCTTGGTATAGCGATACTAATTCCTGATAATTATATTGAAGACTCTTCATTGAGGTTAGCAATATATCGAAGAACTGGTGATCTAAAATCACATACAGAGATTGAGCATTTTCGCACAGAAATGGAGGATCGCTTTGGTCCAATTCCAAATGAATTTAATAACCTTTTAGAGATGGTAAAAATCAGAAATATATGCTTCAAACTGAATATAGAAACTTTCGATAGCGGGCCAAATGGCTTTGTCGTAAGATTTCGTGAGAATTTGAGTGTAGCTGATATGGTACTTTCTTTTGTCAATGAGCATCCCAGGCATGCTAAGATAAAACCAGACAACAAGCTTGTTTTTATAAAAGCGCTCACCCAAGATTCTTTAATATGTGATGCTCAAGAGTTTTTGACAAGTTTAATGGATCAAGTAGTAAATTGATTGGCATAACAAAGCGCCACATAACACCGAATGACTACATATGTAGTGACGATTTACCCAAGTTTTTTTCTGGCGCTGAACGTTTAATCAAAATTTCATTAGCAAGTGTGACACCAAGCGTCTTTTTGGCAAAAGTTTTAGCTGGTGAATCTGCTTTCATTTCGTTAGCAATTTTGCTTACATCTCCACGAACTTTACTATTAACTTCGACTTTTAGTTTTTCCCTGCATTCTTTAAAAGCCTTAGAGTGAGATGGATTTTTTTGCCCAATTGCTGCCACATGGCTTTCTGCTTTGCTAAGTATATCGGCTGCAATTAGAATATGGCCAACTTTGTCGATAATTTTAGTGTCCTTATCGAAGCATTTTTTCATCTCTGACTTCGCTTCCTTAATACTGTGGTCTAGGACTTGGCTTACCTCAGCAATTAGCTCCTTTGGTACGCCATTTTTTTCTAGCTCGCTAAGTGTTGCTTTTTTTACGCCTTCTAGTTGTGCATTAATTTCTATTGAAGATGATGGAATATAGGTTTGTGCATAGTCTGCTAACACCATTAAGAATTTTTTTGAAGATGCGTTCTTGGAGATCTCTTGGACGGTTTCTGAAGCAGTTTCGAGAGTAAAATTAAATTTCTCTATGCGGCTCTTAATTTCCTCTAAATCATTAATTAAAGGAGAAACTCCTATTTGTTTTGCAATATCTGCTAGTTTAGTGCCAGTTTCGTGTATTTCAGAGAGAGTTTTATCTTGTTTAATTTTCTCTAGACTATGATACATGTTGGTTATTGTTTTATCAAGATTGTCTGTTTTTAAGAAGTCGGTAACTTTGCTTAAAACACCAGTGGCTTTTAAAGCTAAACCAAGGGGTGGGGAATAGATCGAAACTAAACTAAGCAGTGCTGGAGCCGCACTGGAAATAAGGACGTCAGATAACCCAGGAAAATTTTTATCGATCGCCTTTTTAAAATCGAGAATTCCCTCTAAAGTAGTTACTGTTTTTTCTGATAGTATTGCGCCGTATAGTAAGCCTTCGCCTTCTTTGAAATTAGTGTATAGACCAGAAGATGCTCTGCTTATTGCAAATATAAGAGTCTTTTTAAATATATTGTCGAGTAAGCTTTTTTCGCTATTAGATAAGTTTAACTCTTTTATAACAGGTTCAATTATACTTGAAAAACTTGTCAGATAATTTGTCAAATCTTTAGTAAAGCTCTCTGTAATAGCTTTTGCAGCTGCTTCAAAGTTAGCAAATTCAAATAAATTGCCTAACTCTTGAGAGCTAAGGCTTGAGAGACTCTTTTTTAGTAAATTAAGAAGGTGAGGAGCATGTTGTTGTATGAATTTGATTTTTTCGTTTTGAGTGAGTTGATTAAACTGTGTAACGCTTGGAATCATGCTAGTAACTACAAAAAAATGAATATACTCAGATTTTATCTCAAAAAAAAGAGACTTTCACTATAAATAGATGCTTAGAAACATTTTAGATAAGAAATATATTAGAACCTGTCTTCATAGATTTATTCTGCATGATTTTTGTCTAATATTTTGTATTTTATGCATGGTTTTTAATTTTAATATATGTATATTCGCATTAAAAATCATTGAAAATTATCCTAAAAATTCTATCAGACAATTCTATGAAGACAGGTTCTTAGTAATTTGGTGGATTTTTTTAGTAAGAATTAGGCCGTTTTTAGAAAAATATCTATCCCTATGTTGACAAATATGATTAATTTGCAGCAAAAATACACCTAAATATGATGTGTTTTTTATATCAAACTCAGGTTCTAATATACTAATTTACTTTGTTCGCTTAGAATCATTACTAAACATAAAGATCATTTTAGGATTAGGCTTTGTATGCGCAAAATATTTTTATCCTCATTGTTAGTGATGCTTTCAACTAGTGCATCTGCGGTGACATTGGAGCAGGCTCTTACAAGTGGCTATAATCATAATGAAGAATTGCAGATGATTAGAACTGATTTCTTGAATGAAATAGAGCAATTTCCTAGAGCCTTAGCTGGTTTTATGCCTAAAGTTTTTGCAAACTTAGATTCCACAGATTCAAAAATAAAAAGAAGAAGCAGACTTCCTCTTACAGGTGGTGACGCTACCACATCTGATAATTTGAGATATTCTAGATCGATTACACTAGAGCAACCATTGTTTGATGGGTGGAGCTCAGTGCATGCTTTAAAGGCCGCACAATTTGCTTTTAGAGCGTCAAGAGGTGACTATTACGCAAAAGAGCAAGATTCTTTTTTAAGAGAGATAAATGTTTATCTAGATTGCGTTGAAGCCGGTGAAAAGTATCATATTTCTAAAGTGAGTGTCAGATCAAATAAGACTCAGCTTGAAGCAATGACGGAGAAATTTAAACTGGGAGAGTCTACAGAGACAGAGGTTGCAAGTGCAAGAGAAGGCCTTGCTACAGCAGAAGCAAATCAGGCTGTTGCGTATGCTAATTTTGAGGCTTCAAAAGCTAATTTTTATAGAGTCTTTGGCATAGATCCTGTGGATGTAAAAATGCCAGAGGTTCCGTCAGATTTACCGTCTTCTCTAGCATCGTTAATAAAAATTTCAACTGAAATAAATCCTGCAGTTGATGGTGCCAGACATAGAACATCTTCGTCAAAAGCAGGAGAAAACTCCGCTAAAGGAGAGTTGCTTCCTAAGGTTAGTTTTAGAATCCAAGGTGGTACTACTGACTACAATCCAGAACAAACTAATAATGGGAATGTTAATAACAGAAGCATTACCTCTACATTATCTGTAAATGTTCCTATTCTTGGTAGAGGAGGGATGGAGTATTCTGATATTAGAAGAGCAAAATATCAAACTCGTAAGGCGGCAATTAGTTTAGATAGTGTTATAAAACAGGTGCGGTCGAGCTGTAAAGCTAGCTGGTCAGAGCTTGAAGCGGCAAAGATGAGAATAGATGCTACAACTCAAGCTGTTAATGCAGCTGAAGTTGCGTATGAAGGAATGATCCAAGAAGAGATGCTAGGGTCTAAAACTATTGTTGATGTGCTAAGAACTGAAGAAAGATTGAATAAAGCTAGAGAGTCAAGAGTGGAAGCTCGTAAAGGTTTGGTCTTGGCTGCTTATCGCATCAAATCTTTAACAGGGGATCTGACTGCTAAAAGCATGAAGCTTAAAGTTGATTATTTTGAGCCGGAAGCGGAGTTTAAAAAGGTAAAAATGAAAATTGTAGGTTTCTAAAAAGTGACTAGAAAAACTGACGACCCTGATGAAGGTGAGGTCAAATTAGAAGATATACTAAAGTCAATTCGAGGGATTATTGATAATAACAACAATATTTTTGGTTCTGAAGTTAAGAAAGACAATAAAGAATTGTTAGATGGTGAGCAGGATAGTATTCTTGAGTTGACAAGCGTTTTAGAAGAAAATATAGAAGATTGTTTAGTTTCAGAGGGTACTAAACATTGTGCCAAAGCAGAAATTAATAAGCTTAATTCTGCTTTAAAAAATGGAGAGTATGCGGAGCGTAGTCAATCTTTAGATATAATAGTAAACGACTTAATGCGTCCCTTAATTAAAGATTGGTTAGATAATAATCTACCTAAAATTGTTGAGAATATTGTTGCGGATGAAATCAAGAAGATTATTCCTAAAAAGTAATATTAGTTGTATAAGTTGAGTTATCTTATATTTATAGAAAATTACACTAACTCAACTTAAACTGCTATATATTTTGTAATAATTGAGGAAAAATGGAGAAAAATCTTTTAATTTTCATCTTTACACTACTTTTGAGTTCTGGGTCTTCGTACGCGGATAACGAAAATGAATTGCCTGAGCTTCCACCAGCTTTCGAGGTTCAGGAAGAAGTACCAGCTAGTCCAGATGGAAATAAATCATTTTGGCAAAAAATAAAAACATATATAGGTTTTGGTGAAAAAGAGAAGGTAGTTGAGCAACAACCGAGCGCTCCTTCACTTATTGAAAAAACAGAAGATACAACTCAAACTACTGAATCAAAGCCCATTGATGATAAGCAGCCTCTCGTTGAGAATAATGCCAATATTTCTGACAGTGCTCCGCCAATTGGAAGTACCGATGAAGGGCCGGCAATTGTCAACTTACCGAAGAATTCTGAAAACGAGGTTGATATTCCCGATCAACTAAAGTTACCAGATGGTTTTGGTGAGGATATTGTAAATAAAGAGGGTAGTTCAAATAGTTTAAGTGAACCAACTCAAGATATAAGTAACTTGGATGATGTAGCTCAGAAAAATAATACTACTGAGGACTCTAAAATTCTTAATCAAACTGAAGCTAAAACTAAAATTATCCAAGAAATAGCTGTACCAAAAACGGAAGAATTAAATGTTCCTCAATTACCAGAAATTCCTGAAGATAAAGCAAATGGAGCAGATGAAGCTCAAACTGTTCAAGAAGTAGTAGAGCCAAAAACGAAAGAATTGAGTGTTCCTAAATTGCCAGAAATTCCTGAAGATAAAGCAAATGGAGCGGGTGAAGCTCAAACTGTTCAAGAAGTAGTAGAGCCAAAAACGGAAGAATTAAATGTTCCTCAATTACCAGAAATTCCTGAAGATAAAGCAAATGGAGCGGAGGTAAAAACAGAAGAAGAGTCTGAAGAAAAAGATAAGCCTATTACTAAATTAGAATTACCTTCTGAATCTGTGGACACGTCTACTAATTCTAACCTACCTATACCAGAATATGCTAATGCAGCGACTCCACTTAGTGAGCAGGAAGAGACTATATCTAAATATAAAAAAGAATTTGAAGCCAAGAGCGGTAAAGCTGTTGCAGTGCCAAAAATTTCTGAAAGCGAGTTGTCGTTAAAAGATAAGTCTAAGCAGATTGACTTGAAGGCTTCTGATCTAGAGGAGTTTGATACAAAGCAACTGGCATTTGTAAATAACGAAGCTCAAGTATTAATCTTACCTAATGATGAAATTGTGCTCGGTGCACTTATCGAAGAAGCAAGGTTAGATCAAATGGACTTCAGGTCATATATGGATATATTTTGGGATAACTATAACAAATTGAAAAGGGAACCTAAGCGCCTTGAAGTGGAACGATTTATTAATAATTATGACGAACTATTTGATACTGATAGTAGCTTTTACGAAGAAAAATGAGGCTTACCTAATTTTTGCAAAAAATATCCACTTCTTATAATACATTCTACATGGTTCTTTACCTAAACTGGCATTTATACTCGTAATATTCATAGAGTAATTGACATGATGGCCGAAATTTCATAATATTCGACATTATTTTATTGGAGAAGTGATGAATTCAAATCAATTTTATCTCTTTAAAGATAGAAGATTTTTACCTATTTTTTTAGTACAGTTCTGTGGTTGTCTTAATGACAATATTCTTAAAAACGCACTAATTATCCTTGTTACATTCAAGCTTGCAAAGGATCTGGCAACGCCGGAATATGTCCTTATCATGCTTGCAAATGTTATTTTTATACTGCCTTTTGTTTTATTCGCGAGTCTTGCCGGGCAAATTGCAGATCGGTATGAACGCACTACTATAGTTAAAATAATAAAATTTACCGAGATTGGGATCACTCTAGCTGCTATCTATGGGTTCTATACTACAAATTTAGTTATACTTTTTATGTGTATAGGTTTCATGGGAATTCACTCCACTTTTTTTGGGCCGATTAAGTATAGCGTTCTGCCAGATCATATGAAAAAAGAAGAACTTTTAGGAGCGAATGGCTTTATTGAAGCGGGGACTTTTCTCTCTATTTTGCTAGGCACAATGATGGGAGGTTTTTATAATATTAACGGTACCCTAATAATTGCTTTTGCAGTCATAATTGCTTTGATTGGATTAGTTTCAAGCTTTTTTATGCCTAAATCCAATAACTCGAATCAAGAAATTAAGATTAACCCGAATATAATCAGAGAATCTATTCAAATGGTTAAATATGCTTCGTCCAAAAATAAAGTATATTTGGCAATACTTGGGATTTCTTGGTTTTGGTTTATCGGTGCTGCAATAATGGCGCAACTACCATCCCTAACGCGTGATACACTTGGAGCAGACGAAAATGTAGCTAATTTATTCTTAGCAGTGTTTTCTATAGGGGTTGGTGTTGGATCGTTTGGGTGTAATTATATTTTCAACAATAAAATTACTACAAAATATGTATTTATTGCAGCGCTTTGCATTAGTATTTTTGGAGTAGATTTGTACTTTGCAAGTCATATAGCATCTATAAATTATGAACCTGAAAAATTGAAGAGTGTCTTTCAATTTTTATCAAAGATACATTATTTGCGAATATTATTAGACTTATTCTGTATTGCAGCGTTTGGAGGTTTATATGTTGTTCCGTTATTTACGGTTATGCAGTATTTTACTTCTCCAGCTTATCGAAGTAGGGTAATAGCAGCCAACAACTTAATTAACTCTTTCTTTATGGCTGGATCTACGATCATACTTTCATTATTATTTTACATGGAATTCTCGATTCCTTCGGTAATTTTGGTAGTAAGCATCTTAAATATGGTAATTGCAATTCACATCTACCGATTAATTCCAAACTCTAGAATAATACCGATGAAGTTATGGAGGGTAATATTTAGGCTCTTCTTTGTTATTTTTTATAAGGTTGAAGTGAAAAATATAGAAAATTATGAGAAAGCAGGAAAGAGAACTGTCATAGTTGCAAACCACTTGTCATATATTGACCCACCATTAATAGCTAGTTATATCCCAGAAACCTTGCAGTTTGCCATCAATTTAACTATTACAAGAGAGTGGTGGGTAAAGCCATTTTTAAAAATTATCAAAACATATCCTCTTGAATCGAATAATCCCATGGCCATCAAAAGCCTAATTGAAGAAGTAAAGAAGGATAAAAAAATAGTTATATTTCCAGAAGGAAGAACGAGTGATACTGGATCATTGATGAAAATCTATGAGGGGCCGGGAATGATTGCCGATAAGGCGAATGCTACGATACTTCCAATAAGAGTGGATGGTACTCAATTCACTATATTCTCTAGAGTAAGAAAATTGATGGGTGGAAAATTCACTTTTAGAAGAAAGCTGACTATCACTATTCTTCCACCTGTTAAAGTTAACGCCCCAAAGCATTTGAGCGGCAAAGAAAGGCGCAAATTTATTAGTCAATCTTTATACGATATTATGAGCGAAATGATGTTTGAAAGCTCTAACTATCAAGAAACTATATTTCAATCACTAATAAATGCTAGCAAAACTTACGGCAAAAAAGCACTGATAATGCGAGATATTGATAATAATTTTGCTACTTATAAAGATGTTTTATTAAAATCATTTATTTTAGCTGAGTTGATATCTAAGAGTTCCTACGAAGATGAAAAAGTAGGATTAATGCTTCCAAACATGGTTGGAAGTGCAATTGCTTTCTTTGGAATTCAAGCTGCAGGTAGGGTAGCTGCGATGATAAATTTCACTTCTGGTCCAAGTAACGTTATATCAGCTTGTCAAACATCTAAGGTTAAAACGATTTATACATCTAAGAAATTTATAAAAAGAGCTGAGCTCAAGTCTCTTGTTGAAACTGTAACCCGTGCTGGCATTAAAATAATCTATCTTGAAGATTTGCGTAAATTTGTGTCAATTAAACTTAAGCTTAAATGTTTTATAGCAACTATATTTCCAGAAATCTATTACGGTAAAATATGTCCTAATCAGAATGATTTAAATACGGCGGTAATTTTATTCACATCTGGAACGGAAGGAAAACCTAAAGCAGTTGCGTTGTCACATCGAAATCTTCAGGCGAATAGATGTCAAGCTCTTGCAATGATAGACTTCAATCCATACGATAGTACTTTTAATATGTTGCCAATGTTTCATAGTTTTGGCTTAACGGTGACTTTAATAATGTGTTTAAATGGTGTAAAAACCTTTTTCTATCCTTCGCCTCTTCACTATCGAATAATACCTGAAATAATTTATGATATTGGAGCTACTATTTTATTTGGGACTGATACGTTTCTAACTGGGTATGCTTCATACGCACATCCGTACGATTTTTATTCACTAAGGTATGTGGTTGCCGGAGCGGAAAAATTAAAATCAAGAACTAGACAAACTTGGTTTGATAAATTCGGTATTAGAATTTTTGAGGGTTATGGAGTAACAGAAGCAGCTCCAGTGGTTGCCATTAACACGCCAATGTATGATAAACCAGGAACGGTTGGCAGGCTCCTGCCTAAAATTGAATATTACTTAAAGCCTGTTGAGGGAATAAAAGATGGGGGAAAATTATGCATACGTGGGCCTAATATCATGCAAGGATATATTCTACCAGATAATCCTGGGGTGATTGTACCTCCGGTGGTCGAAAAACTGGGTAAGGATTGGTATGATACGGGTGATATTGTTTTGGTAGATGATGAAGGTTACATAACAATCCTAGGACGTGAAAAACGTTTTGCAAAGATTGCCGGTGAAATGGTTTCTTTAGCCTCAATAGAAGAGCTTATGACTGCTGCTGATTCAGAGTCAATTCACGCTGCAGTTAATATTGAAGATGATAAAAAAGGTGAACAAATAATTGTATTTACTACTGGAAAAAATATTCCTAGAGAAAAAATAGCAAAAATTTGTCATGAAAAACAGTTGTCAGAACTATACATACCTAAAGTAATTATACATGTGATTGAAATACCTGTGCTTGCTACAGGTAAGCTAAATTATCGTAAAATGGTAGAGATGGCACAAGAATATATTAATAGCCTAACCTAATGGCTGCGTTCACTATAGTAAATCACATTGAATTATGTGCTGTCAATTTCGCAGGTCTCGCTTGTGCTCACGTAGTCCTTCCGTCAGAAATCTTACACGTGAATAAATAAAAGGGATACGAGATAAAACTTTATTGTAAGATCCATAAGAAAACGACGATATATGTACAA
>CANNHR010000012.1 GCA_947505405.1 Rickettsiales bacterium | reverse complement strand
AATTTTATATGAAGCTATCATTATTTAATTCATTGACAAGAAAAAGAGAAATTTTTATCCCTATAGATGATAATTTGGTTAAAATATATGTTTGTGGGCCGACAGTTTATGATCACCCGCACATTGGTAATGCAAGATCCGTAGTAGTTTATGATATTCTCTATCGCATACTAATCAAACTCTTTGGTAAAAGTCATGTCATATATGTTAGAAATATAACAGATATTGATGATAAAATAATAAATAAAGCCGCCCAAGACGGTATAGCTATTGCGGAACTTGCAAGAAAGACTACAGAATATTTTCATCAAGATATGGAGTATCTTGGGTGTCTTAGGCCCACTTTTGAACCAAAGGCGACTGATCATGTGCAGGACATGATAAACATAATAAATCTTCTTCTTGCTAATGGTGTTGCCTATAAAGCATCTGGTCATGTTTATTTTGATGTTACAAAAGCAATCGATTATCCCAAACTCTCTGGCCAGTCTTTTGATGAACTACTTGATTCTGTTCGAATAGATAGTAGCGAAGGCAAAAAAAATCCTGGAGATTTTGTTCTATGGAAGCCTGCTAAAATAGAAGAAGACATTTCTGCAAAATTTGATAGTCCTTACGGTGTAGGTAGGCCTGGTTGGCATATTGAATGTTCAGCTATGAGTCATAGATTTCTTGGTGAAACCTTTGATATTCACGGAGGTGGAGTTGACTTAGTTTTCCCTCATCATACTAATGAAATTGCTCAAAGTCGCTGTGCTTTTAGCGGCTCAGAATATGCAAAAACTTGGGTTCATAATGGATTTTTAACGGTGAATCATGAAAAGATGAGCAAGTCTCTTGGAAACTTCACCACTGTAAAGGACCTCATTAATAAAGGAATAAGAGGAGAGATAGCAAGGCTATTCTTGCTTGGCAATCACTACCGCAAGCCTCTAGATTATAATGATAAAGCAATAAGTGATGCAAGCCAAATGATCACTTATTGGTACAGAGCTATAGAAGCTGTAGAAGCAAAAATTACTTATGATGAAAATCAAATATCTGATGAATTTATGGGCGCGTTGCTTGAAGATATGAATACTCACAAGGCAATAAAAATTATTAATGATTATGCAAAAGAAATCTACTTATCAAAAACTGAGGACTTGAAGATTAAATACTCATCAAAGTTGCTTTCTTGTGCCCGCTTCATCGGGTTAATGAATATTTCTTGTAAGGAGTGGTTTTACTCTCACGTAGATTCGGACAAAGTGGAAAAACTAATTAAAGAGAGAAAACTAGCTAAGGAATCAAAAAATTGGCTACTAGCTGATAGTATAAGAAAGGAGTTATTCGATATTGGTATAGTTATTGAGGATATGGCAGACGGCTCGACTACTTGGAAGAAAAAAATTTAATGGATATGCTCTATAGTAATGATATTTGAAAAATTGCTTGATAAAAACACTTAAAATCTTTATAAGTACGCTATCAATAAAAAATTAACAAAGGTTTATATATGACAACTGAATATACTTTTTCTCTTATTAAACCAGATGCTACAAAAAGAAACTTGATTGGTAAAATTAATTCTTATCTGGAAAATTCTGGTCTCAAAATCGTCGCACAGAGAATGGTTAGATTGCAAGAATTGCAAGCCAAAGAATTTTATGCTGAACATAAAGAAAAGCCATTTTTTGCTAGTTTAATTGCTTACATTACTTCTGGTCCAGTAGTTCTTCAAGTTCTTAAAGGAGAAAGTGCTGTGGTAAAAAATAGAGAGATAATGGGAGCAACCAATCCCGCAGAAGCTAAACCAGGGACCATTAGAAAGGACTTCGCTGTAGATATTGAAGCAAACAGCATTCATGGGTCTGACAGCCTTGAGAGCGCTGAGAGAGAAATTAATTTTTTCTTTTCTAAAGAGGAAATTATAGAGTAATTAGCCCTGTGCAAAATAACTTTTTATAATAGAGCAAATAGTTTCACGTGAAAAAAAAATATAGTGTAGTAATCATAGGAGGCGGCCATGCTGGTGCAGAAGCTGCGGCAGCTTCTGCACGTTATGGTTCTGATACCTTGTTGATTACTCTTAAACCAGATAATTTAGGCGAAATGTCTTGTAATCCAGCTATAGGTGGGGTAGCTAAAGGGATTTTGGTTAAGGAAATAGATGCCTTAGATGGCCTTATGGGAAGGGTTATAGATAGGGCTGGCATACATTATAAGATGTTGAATGAAAGTAAGGGCCCAGCTGTATGGGGACCGAGGGCTCAAGCTGATAGAGCTTTGTATAAAGCCGCAATGCTTTCAGAATTATCAACTTATCCTAACTTAACCATATTATACGATTCAGTAGAGGATCTGGAAATAATCGATGACAGAATTAAGTCAGTTTTAACTAAAGCACATGGTTTTATTGAATGTAAAAGTGTAGTACTTACAACTGGGACTTTTTTATCCGGTATGATTCACATAGGGAGCAAAACAATTCCTGCGGGTAGGGTCGGCGAAGCTCCATCATATGGTTTATCAAATACCCTTAAAAACTTGAATTTTGCAGTTGGAAGGCTAAAAACAGGAACTCCAGCCCGAATAGATGGGGCAACAATCGATTACTCCAGACTTGAAAGGCAATCTGGGGATGTTATTCCGCGACCGTTCTCAGAAATGACGGATAGAGTTGTGGTGCCCCAAATCGATTGTTTTATTACAAAAACAACTCAAAGGACCCACGATATCATAAGAGCTAATCTTGATAAATCAGCAATGTATTCAGGTCAAATAATAGGCGTAGGGCCAAGATATTGTCCTTCAATTGAGGATAAAATAGTCAGATTTAGTTCTAAAGAAAGTCATCAAATTTTTTTGGAGCCTGAGGGGTTAAATGATACCACGATATATCCTAATGGAATCTCTACCTCGTTACCAGAGGACGTGCAAGAGGATTTTATTAGAACTATTCCCGGTTTAGAGAATGCTAAAATTTTAAGGCCAGGATATGCTATTGAATATGATTTTGTAGACCCTAGAGAATTAAAACATACTCTTGAAACCAAAAAAATAAAGGGGTTATTTTTAGCAGGCCAAATAAATGGTACTACTGGCTATGAGGAGGCTGGTGCGCAAGGGCTTATAGCTGGAATTAATGCTGTGTTATCATGTTTTAATAAGGGAGAATTTATTCTTACTAGAGCTGACGCGTATATTGGTGTTATGATTGATGATCTAATTAATTTTGGTACTACTGAACCATACAGAATGTTTACTTCTAGGTCAGAATATCGCTTATCTCTTCGAGCGGATAACGCAGATATTAGGCTTACCCCTAAGGGGATTGAGTGTGGCATTGTCTCTCCACAGCGTTGTCGTGTTTTTGAGTCCAAACTGGAAATATTAGAGCAGGTAAGAAAAATATTGACCGCAAGAACAGTCACAACCAGCCAACTAGCTAACCTTGGCGCGAATGTATCTCAGGATGGTTCAAGAAAGACAGCTTATCAAATTCTGGGCCTACCAAATTTTGGTATAGAAGAAACAAAAAAAATATTCTCAGAAATTGTTGATTTAGATTTGAAGGCTCTAAATTATTTGTACATTGAATCAAAATATTCATCATATTTAAAGAGACAAAATTTAGATATCAAATCATTCAAAGATGAAGAAAATTATAAAATCCCAGAAGATCTTGATTATCTGGTTATTAATAGTCTGTCAAATGAAATTAGAGAAAAGCTTTCCTTTCATAAGCCTCCTACCTTAGGTGCCGCTCGTAGGATCTCAGGGGTTACTCCTGCTGCTTTGATAGCGGTACTAATATATCTAAAGACAAATTATGTTTGACAGTGATACTGTTTCACGTGAAAATCAAGTCCAGTTACGAGAATATAGTGACTTATTAATGAAGTGGAACAAAAAGATAAACCTAGTGTCTTCAAATAGTCTTAAAGACATAGAGCAACGACATATATTAGATTCTATACAATTACTGAATTACATTAAGGAAAAAAATATATCGGTTTTAGACTTAGGATCCGGAGCAGGATTACCTGGAATTGTGTTGTCAATTTGCGGGATAAAGAAAGTAGTTTTAGTTGAAAGTAACGAGCGAAAAGCAGCATTTTTACTACAAGCTTCAAAAATATCCTTTGAATCGATTGAGATAAAGAATAGTAGAGCAGAGACTCTATCTGCTCTTTCCTGTGACATAGTAACCTCCAGGGCCTTTGCGGATTTAAGCTCTATATTTAATTATTGTAGGAACATAGAAGTAAAAGAAAAATTTCTTTTACTTAAAGGAAAAAAATATGAAGAGGAAATAGCGGAAGCTAGAAAACACTGGTTGTTTAAAGTTAAAATTCATGATAGCATCACTTCCAAAGAAGGAAAAATCCTTGAAATCACTAATGTAAAGCCGCATACACATGAGCGCTAAAATTCTAGCTATTGTTAATCAAAAGGGTGGGGTAGGTAAAACTACAACTGCTGTGAATCTGGCTACTATTATTGCTGTTATGAACAAGAGAGTATTGCTTATAGATCTTGATTCACAAGGGAATAGTAGCAGTGGACTTGGTATCAAGCAAGAGAGAAGAAAAATTACCACGTATCATGTTTTTTGCGGACTTGAAACTATTGAAAACGCCATTCTTAGTACAGAAATTCCTAAATTATCGGTTATTACTTCAAACACGAATTTAGCTGCGGTTGAAATAGATTTGATAAATAAGGATGATCGAGAAGTAGTTTTAAAGAACTGCTTGGAATCGGTTCGAGATAAGTTTGATTATATTATTATTGATTGTCCCCCATCATTAAATTTATTGACTTTAAACGCCCTTGTTGCATGTCACGAGGTTATTATTCCTATGCTTTGTGAATTTTATTCTTTGGAAGGATTGAGTCATTTACTTAAAACTATTGAAATTGTAGAAAAAAGATTAAATCCTAATATAAGAATTGGCGGAGTCTTGTTCACTATGTATGATAAGAGAAATAGGTTAACAGAGCAGGTAGAACGAGATGTACGATCATGCCTTGGGCGGATAGTGTTTAACACAACGATTCCACGAAATGTAAGAGTTTCAGAGGCTCCTTCTCATGGAAAAGCAGCAATAATATATGATTATAAATGCTCTGGATCTCAGGCGTATATTAATTTAGCAAAAGAAATGATGGCAAGAGAGAAGCAAGGTCTTCGCCAAGTAATATCAGCATAAACTAAAATAAACACAAAGGATTGATTATGAGAAATAGAGCTTTGGGAAGAGGTTTATCTTCGTTGCTTAAAGAAGAAATAATTCCGATTGAAATAGTTGCTCCAAGCAATAATATGGACCTTGATCTAATTGAGGCAAATGTTGGTCAGCCAAGAAAATATTTTGATGAAGAGAAAATAAAAGAGCTTGCTGATTCTATTATTAGTCATGGATTAGTCCAGCCAATTATAGTAAATAAAAGCCTTTCAGGTAAATATAAGATAGTTGCAGGTGAGCGAAGGTTTAGAGCTTGCAAGATTGCTGGATTAAGACAAGTTCCGGTGATAATAAAGGACTTAACTGAAAAAGAAATTTTGGAAATAGCGTTAATTGAGAACATACAACGCCAGGAATTGACTGCCGTCGAAGAGGCGGAGGGTTTCCAAAAACTTGTTAATGAATATGGATATAGTCAAGGTGAGTTAGCGGTTGTTGTTGGAAAAAGTCGCAGCCACGTCGCAAATTTATTAAGGTTAAACCAGCTCCCTGATTCGATAAAATTTATGATCAATAATGGTCAGTTGAGTATGGGGCACGCTAGGTGTTTAATTGGACTTGAAAATGCTGAAGAAATAGCTGTTAAGGTAATAGCCAATGATTTGAATGTAAGACAGGTAGAAGAATTAGTAAGCAACAGAAAAAGGAACGATAAAACTAATAATTCTGCGACTAGAGGAAAAGATAAAGTTGTTGACGATGATTTAGTTATGCTTGGCCAATCTTTGAGTGAAAAATTTGGAGTGAAAGTAGTTGTTGAAAATTCTTGGAATGGCGGTAGAATAAGCCTGCATTACAGTAATTTGGAAGAGCTTGACTTGATCTTAACTAGGCTTAATTAATTATGGAAATATTTTTAGACAGTGTTGATCTCGCCGAGATTAAGAAATATCATACATATAGTATTATTGATGGGATAACGACAAACCCTTCACTAATGGCTAGCTCTAAGTTGGATTTTTATGACACGATCAGTTCAATTTGTAAGTTAGTTAAGGGTGATATTAGCGTTGAAGTTGCTTCGAATGATTTCGAAGCAATGGTGAAAGAAGGGGATAAGATACTGGCGATTGCCTCGAATATTGTGGTAAAACTTCCTATGACTTGGGATGGACTTAGAGCTTGTAAATATTTCCGAGATGGGGGAGCTAAGGTAAATATGACTTTGTGCTTTTCTCCCAACCAAGCATTACTAGCTGCAAAAAATGGAGCCACTTATATTTCTCCTTTTATTGGTAGGTTGGAAGATATTGGTGAAGATGGTATGCAATTAATTGCTGATATTCGAAATATTTATAACAATTATGATTTTAAAACTAAGATACTTGCAGCATCTATAAGAACAACTGAGCATGTGTTTGAAGCCGCATTATGCGGAGCAGATGTTGTGACTATTCCAGTTAAAATACTTTCTCAGCTAGTTGAGCATGATCTTACTAGTAAAGGGCTTGAGAAGTTTAATCAAGACTGGGTAAAATCCGGGATGAAAATCTAGTAGAGTGTAAAATACTTAATTAACTGTAGAAAAAGTATTTTTTGCGTTAGCAAAATAACTTTTCTTACAAATAGACAATTTAATTTATAAGGAAAAATAATGTCGTATCAGTACGTGTATGTAATGAAGGGCTTGAGTAAGTCCATTAATGGTAAGCAGATTCTCAAGGAGACTTGGTTATCTTTTTTGCCTGGAGCTAAAATAGGCATAATAGGCCATAACGGTGCTGGTAAGTCGACATTGCTTAGGATAATGGCTGGTCTAGACAAGGAATATGAAGGAGAAACTTTTGTTGCTGATGGAGTAAAGGTTGGGCATCTGTCACAGGAACCGCATTTGGATCCAAGCAAAAATGTTTTTGAGAACATTATGGACGGCCTAGCTGAAAAAAAAGCTCTCATTGATGAATTTAATGAGGTAAGCGCTAAGTTTGCTGAAGAGATGACAGATGATGAGATGAATGATCTTCTGATTAGACAAGCTGACTTGCAAGAGAAAATAGATGCTTGTGATGGTTGGAGTATTGAAAGGGAAATTGAAATGGCTATGAGTGCGCTTCGTTGCCCACCAAAAGATGCTGATGTTACAAAGATTTCTGGTGGGGAAAAAAGAAGAGTTGCGCTCTGTAAGTTACTTTTGGAAAGGCCAGGAATGCTTCTGCTTGATGAGCCGACGAATCACTTAGATGCAGAATCAGTATCTTGGCTTGAAAATTTCTTGAAGGATTATAAAGGAACAGTTGTTGCAATTACTCACGATCGTTATTTCTTGGATAATGTTGCAGAATGGATTTTGGAAATTGACCATGGGAAATGTGTACCGTGGCATTCGAATTATTCTGCTTGGCTGAAGCAAAAACAAGAGAAATTATTACTTGAGGACAAAGAAGAAGGTGATCGTTCTAAGCAGCTTAAGCGTGAGCTTGAATGGGTACAACAATCACCAAAAGCTCGGCAAGCTAAGAGTAAAGCAAGGATTAATGCTTATCAGGAGTTGCTTAATAAGAAGCGGGATGTTAGTAATGGTACTGCTCAGATAATTGTTCCAAATGGTCCAAGGCTTGGTGACTTAGTCATTGAGGTTGAAAATTTATCTAAGAAATTTGGTGATAGAGCGTTGCTGACAGACTTTAGCTTTCGTGTTCCGCGTGGTGCTATTGTAGGAATTGTCGGACCTAATGGTGCTGGTAAATCTACGTTATTTAATATGATTATTGGTAAACTGGAGCCAGACAGCGGGCGAATTAACATTGGTGATACTGTTAAGCTCGGTTATGTTGACCAGTCTCGCGATCATTTAGATGATAATAAAAATGTTTGGGAAGAAATCTCGGAAGGGCTAGAGGTTCTTGAGCTCGGTGATGTCTCTTTTAAGAGTAGAGCTTACTGCTCGGCATTTAATTTTAAAGGAGCGCAGCAACAAAAGAAAGTGGGACAACTCTCGGGTGGGGAACGTAATAGAGTACACCTGGCAAAGTTGCTTAAAGAGGGTGCGAATGTTATTTTACTTGATGAACCGTCAAATGATTTAGACGTGGACACACTAAGAGCGCTGGAAGATGCAATACTTGACTTTGCTGGTTGTGTATTTGTTATAAGCCACGATCGCTGGTTCTTAGACAGGATTGCCACCCATATAATTTCCTATGATAAAGATGGGAGTGCTACTTGGTTTGAGGGTAATTATGAGGACTATCATAATTACATGATTAATATAGTGGGTGAAGATACAAAAAATCCAAAATATAAGCATAGGAAATTGGTTTAGAGAAAAAACTACAACTAATCTTTTATAAATAGCAAATTTAGAAAAAAAACAAAAGGTTGACTATTAGATAAGTTTGGATGCATAATTAATCTAATATAAAGAAATTTTACATATACTCAATTGATAGGGTTGCGCGGCCTTGGCTTCAGTCTATCATTGTGCGTAGTTAAGCTGTCATATCCTCTATTGTGTATAATCTTATTCCATCGCGCCTAGCATACAATGTACTTAAGTTTACTATAACTCTTAGTGTAATAAATTATGGGAGAGGTGAAAGATGAAAATCCAGGACTATTGTAGAGAACATAAGATATTTAATGCTGTTAGAGGACTTAACGGCACACAGCTAAGATATTTACTCCAAGAAAATGAAACCATAGTAAATCAATCTAGAGAAGTAGACGGAGCCACTCCATTGCATTGTGCGATTTATACTAACAGTATAAATATTGTACAAATACTACTTGCAGCTGGTGCCGATCCAAATAGTCTTTCCAAGACTAACATTACGCCACTAAATCTAGCCCTTAAAACAGCTGATACTAACCCATTAATAATACGAGAATTGATAAAAAAAGGTGGAAGCTTCCAAAATAAAGATATTGAACATTATCACCAACGGCGTATCGAAGTTTATGGTGAGAAAATGAGTATTAAGGATTTAATAGGCGGAATGCTTAAAATTAAGAGCCAATTAAAATCGAGTGTGAGTGTAGAAGATTTACAAAAGCTAGCATTAATAAGTAGTTCAACCGGAAATGAAAATGTATTTGATACGATAGAGAGACCAGATTCTCCAATGTCTAAAAATTTATCAGGGGACTATTATGAAATAGAATATTATGGATAAGTATAGCCTTAGCCACTTAAAAAGATTAATGCTTTTAGATTATACTTTGAATTTATAACTTTTTTACAATAGACTACATTGTGAATCATGTCTCATAAACTAATATAAAGAACTAGCATGTCTCTATTTGAGCTATTATTGATTGTAATAATTAGTCTTTTAGTGATGAAACCTGAAGATATCCCTAAAATTCTAGCAAAAATTAGGGAGATAAAGTCTTTTGTTACAAATACTAAACAAGAGATCATGTCGCATATCGATCTTGACCTGGATACTACCTCTTCGAAAAAGCATAAGTCCCACCCCCTTGAGCATGAGATGGAGCAGATGAATTTCTATTTAGAGAAGATTGCTAATCTTGATTCAGAATATGAAGGTACCTATTCATTACCATCGATTAAAGAGCATTATCGCAAATTAGTGAAGGACAAAATGAATGACGAGATAAAAAGTAAACAAAGATAAGGGAAAAGTTGAGTTGTCTAAAATTCTGGAATTGCTGAGAATGTTTTTGCATAAAACAGCCTCTCGATATTATTCCAGCTCTCTTTTTTGTCATTCTGCGCGAAGCGCGGGAATTCATGGCAAAACGGCTAAAAGACTGGATTCCCGCCTGGCGCGGGAACGACAATAAGGGATAGGAAAACCTCTGTAAGGCATTTCCGGCGGAGAGACTAGTAAAATAACTTTTTCACAGGTTGGCTAGTTGGTACTTTTCAATAAATACTTCAATGGCTCTTCTGGCTTTGCACCAACTTGCTGTATAATCTGCGCTGCAGTTTTGGCTCCTAATTCTCCTGACTGCTTAAGCGAATATCCATGTGTATATCCATAAAGAAAGCCTGCTGCAAACATATCTCCCGCTCCAGTTGTATCTATAAGTTTATCAACATATATCGCTGGAACGTATATTTTATCATGTTTTGTCACAATCCATGCGCCTTTGGATCCGATGGTCAAAATTCCTATATTGACAGAGCGCGACAATTTATCTAACAACTTATCTATATCATTTGTTTCGAACAATGATTTCATTTCATATTCATTACCAAATAAAATATCAATCGTACCTAATAATTCTAGAAAATCCTTTCTATATCGCGCAACTAAATGTTCATCAGATAAGCTGAAAGCTGCCGGTATCTTTTGTTTTTTAGCAAGGCTTAGAGCTTTTTTTATTGCTTGACTGCTATTATCACCATCCCACATATAAGCTTCGCAAAGTATCATTTTATAATCTGTTATGGGATTATAATTCAAGTTGTTTATAGTAACATGCTCTGCTGCGCCAAGATAAACGAGCATTGTACGTTCAGCATCTGGAGTGATGAGCGATATCACGGTAGTAGTTTTATCGCCATTACTAACCGTTAAATACACTTCCACTCCATCTTTTTTCATGTCATGTACAAAGCGGTTACCGAAATTATCACTGCCAACGATACCTATAAGCCCTGTATTACCTCCAAGAGAACTAATACCAGATAGAGTATTTGCAGCGGCTCCTCCAGCTTTTTCTTTTGCTATCTTTTTATGTAAATTCTTGTCAATTTTGCTAGACACTTCTTGAAATTGAGCATCGCTGAGCCTGACGACCCTTCCTTTTTTAACATCTAGCGAGTTAATGATTTGATTTAATTCATCCTCAGAAACATGTACAAATATATCATACACAGCTTGACCTACTGCAATGACATCACCTTTATTATCTTGTTTTGTTAGTGCAATAGTTGGTAATAAAATCAAGAACAATAATACAGAAATTTTTTTCAAAGAACGCATAATTAAATACCCGAAAATTCAATTTGAGGCGCAATTGTAAATCTTCTGCAATGATTTTCAACATAATTCTTATCCTAAATTTCGCACTACTTGACTAAATAGCTTACTTAAGTTAGACTACGGGTCGGTTGTAAATTATCATATGCTTTTGTAATGACCACTAATTTAGACATGATTAAAAACTCTTTCCTATTCGAGTTTTCTCGATTTATGGGCTTTGGCTCATATTATCGATTTTTCATGCCTTATGGCTACTGCGCATGCGCCAGTCATTTAACAAAAAATATAACCAATAAAACGACCAATAAAACGAATAGGAAAACAAAATGGAACCACTCAGACTCAATAAAACACTCATTATAGCAAGCACAAGCAGTTCAAATAGCTGGCTAAATACCTCAATTCTATTACTAATAATCACCTCAATCTTTACTATAGCTACTGCTCACGCAAGCGGGAAAAAAATAATAGCTATTACTGAAATTGTTGAGCACCCATCATTGCAACGGGCTAAGGAAGGTATCATCGATGCACTTAAAGAAAATGGTTTTGAAATAGGTAAAAACCTGTTCGTGATAGAAAAAAATGCCCAGTCATCACTTGGTAATGCCCTAATGATTGCCAAGCAATTTGTTTCGATAAAACCAGATGCGATTGTGCCTATATCTACACCATCTGCGCAAGCAGTTGTCAAAGTGGCTGCAAATACAGACATTCCGGTAGTATTCTCTTCTGTTACTGATCCTGTTGCTGCTGGTTTAGTTGCCGACCTTGCAATCGCTACAAAAGATATAACAGGAGCGATTGATTACCCTCTTATTGAAGAGGAGATAAGTCTGATTTTATCGATGATTCCTTCGGCAAAGAAAATAGGTTTTTTATATAATGTAGGCGAGGCAAATTCTGTAAAAACTATTGAACTTTTTAAGGAAGTCATTAAAGGTAAAATAGAATATATAGACTCACACCTGGCTAACTCAAATCAAATAGTGCAAACTTTTAGTGCACTTGTTGGTAAAGTTGATGCTATATATATTCCGTCAGATAACACGGTATTTGCGGCGATGCCAAAGCTGGTTCAATTATCAAGGCAGCATAAGATACCAGTTTTCTCCAGCGATCCCGATTCAGTAAAGCAAGGGGTGTTGGCATGTATTGGTTATACTCAATATGAAGTTGGTAGGACTGCGGGCAAAATATTGGCTCGTATTCTTGCAGGAGAAAAGATGATTAAGATCGAGAAACCTGAAAAAGCACAAATTTTTATTAACAAAATAACAGCAAATTCTATGGGAATAGAAGTACCAAATGAATTGCTTGGTATTAAAACGGATATAGTAGGAGAGAAATGAAAAAAGGATTTTTTATAGTAGCGATTTTAACAATACTAGGGTTTATTTACCCTAGTATTGCAGAAGCTAAGATAGCAATCACAGTCAATCAATTTGTATCGCATGTAGCTCTGGATGCTGCGTATAATGGCTTAGTTAAGGGCTTGGAAGAAAGAAATATTTTCCCAAATAAAGCAACAATTATTATGGCCAATGCGCAGGGTAATATTGGTAATAGTGCGCAGATTGCGAAGCATCAAGCTTCAAGCAAGCCAGAATTTATGGTGGCAATTGCTACGCCATCAGCTCAGACCATTATGAAAGCTAAGACAGATAGTTCAACATTGGCATTCGTGGCTGTGAGCGATCCTGAGGCCATAAACCTTACAAACCGTGAAGATATAATTGGGGTAGCTGATAATCCGCCGATCGAAGAGTTAATAGAAAAACTTATGCAGATTTTTCCTGATATAAAAAATATGGGAGTTATATTTAATTATGGTGAAGTCAATTCGGTTAAAACTGTTGAGAAGTTGGAGAAGATACTAAAGGATAGGAACATTACTCTCAAAAGAGTAACAATCACCAATTCCAATGATATTAAGAGTGCGTTTAATAAACTTATTGGAGAAGTGAGCCTCATTTATATTCCGCAAGATAACACTGTGGTTTCTGCACTGGCGAGTATGGTAAGTATGAGCAGGACTAATAAGATTCCTCTTATTGCAAATGACCCAACACTAGTAGATCAAGGAGTAATGCTGGCTCTTGGTACTAATTATTTTAAAAGTGGTAAGCAGCTTGGCCATATGATTGCTGATCTGATTGAGGGCAAAAAACTTGAGAAGAATATACAAAATACTAATATCAAAGAGCTAAAGATTAATCATGAAGCGGCTAAAGCGTTTGGTATCACGATACCGTCAACAGTAAAATCAGGAGAGAATTAATGAATCAACTTCAGCTCCTGGGCGCGATTGAGATAGGTCTTATTTATTCTCTTGTAGCGATTGGTGTTTATATAACTTTTAAGGTAATAGATTTTCCTGACCTTACGGTTGACGGTAGCTTTACACTTGGGGCTGCAGTGAGCTGCGCAATGATTTTTGCTGGATATGATCCGTATCTTGCGACGATTGCTGCTATTTTTGCTGGTAGCTTATCAGGCATGATAACAGGATATTTAAATGTCAGGTGGGAGATACTTGGCCTTCTGGCTGGGATACTAACGATGACTGCGTTATATTCAATCAATCTTAGGATTATGGGTCGGCCTAATATTGCTATCATTGATTCGACGACAGTATTTAAAAATTGGTCGATAATAATAACAATATTGATTATAACAATTAGTATTATTTTTATGCTTGCCAGGTTCTTTGCTTCTGAATTTGGTTTATCTATCAGAGCAATTGGCATTAACCCAAAAGTTAGCAGTGCGTATGGTATAAAGGTTGGCCTGATGAAAATTGTCGCGCTTAGTATTAGTAATGCCATAGTTGCACTTGCTGGAGCACTTTTTGCTCAGTCTCAGGGGTTTGCTGATATTTCGATGGGCATGGGCACAATTATTGTTGGGTTAGCCTCTGTAATTATTGGCGATGCATTGTTGCATCCAGAGAGGGTTTGGGTAGGTTTGGTTATGTGCGCTATAGGATCAATAGTTTATCGCATCGTAATAGCCTTTGCTCTTAACGCTCATGATCTTGGGTTGGAAGCTTCGGATTTAAACCTAATTACAGCATTGCTAGTTGCACTGACTATGATAGCTAGCAAGCTAAAGAAGAAAAGAAATGTGAGAGTTATATGATAGAACTCAAAACTATAGATGTGGTATTTAATAAAGGAACAAAAGTAGAAAACCACGTCCTCAAATCTATTGATCTTAAAGTGATGGACGGACAATTTGTGACTATTATCGGAGGCAATGGAGCGGGCAAGTCTACGCTCATGAACGTTCTGTCAGGAAACATAACTCCAACTAGTGGTAAAGTTTTTATTGATAAACTCGATGTGACGAGAATGTCAGTGGAAAATCGCTCTGCTATGGTATCTCGTGTGTTTCAAGACCCTATGATCGGAACATTTGCGGACCTAACGATCGAAGAAAATATGGCGCTAGCTCATAAGCGTGGTGCTAGGCGTGGCTTACATCTTTGTTTGAATAAATCTTTACGAGATCATTTTAAAGAGGCATTATCTACTATTGATATAGGTCTTGAAGATAGGTTGCGGGATAAAGTATCTTCTCTTTCTGGTGGCCAAAGACAAGCACTTAGCTTAGTTATGGCTACCCTTCTTGGCTCAAAAATATTATTACTAGATGAGCATACGGCTGCACTTGATCCCAAAATTGCCAAAAACATTATGCAATTAACAGATAAAGTCCTAAAAAAGCACAAGTTGACAGCTTTGATGATTACTCATAGTATGACTCAAGCTCTTGAATATGGTGATCGGACAATTATGATGTATCATGGCGAGATTGTCAGAGACATGTATGGTATGGAGCGTAAAGGCTTATCATCAGCTGATTTAGTGAAATATTTTGACTTATAAATTTATAAATTATGTCATCAAAAATAGAGAATTATACGCGGCTAGAACAAGAACTAGCAAGAATTACACATGTTTGCAATATTGGAATGCTCGCGCATTGGGATGCAGCTACTGGGTTGCCCAATGGATCCGTAGCTAGTAGAAATGAAGAAATGGCAACATTTTCAGCTGTTCTTCATGAGATGAGTACTTCTGCAAAAATTGGTCAACTAATAGAGTCCTCTCAAGGTGAAGTGGATTATTTAGACGAATGGCAGAAATCGAACCTAGCACTTACTAAAAAATCGTATGATAGGCAAACACGCATTAGTTCTGATATTCAACACGAATTTAGTCTCGCATCGAGCGCAAGTGAATTTGCTTGGCGCCAAGCAAGAGCTAATAATGATTTTAAATCGCTAATACCATATCTTGATCGAGTATTTAATGCTGCTAGAAAAATTGCTGATCTTCAGTCGCATAAACTAAAAAAATCCTCTCTGGATGTGTTAATTGATTCTTTTGACCCGGGAAGGACTAGCTCAGAAATTAGTGATGTTTTTAATGTATTAAAGGCGGAGCTTCCAGGTCTAACTGAAAAAATAATTCAGAAGCAAAAAGGAGAAAAACTAATACCACTTTCAAAGCCAATTGATGAAGCGGTGCAAAGAGCTATTGGCTTGAGAGTAATGGATAAAATGGGATTTAATATGGATCGAGGTCGTTTGGACAAGTCAGTACACCCGTTCTGTATTGGCTCAAATGATGACGTAAGACTGACGACAAGGTACAATGAGAATAATTTTCTCTCGAGTTTATTTGGGGTAATTCATGAAACAGGGCATGGCCTTTATCAGCAGAATTTGCCAGCTAAATATCGAAATCAGCCTGTTGGTGGGCCGCTCGGTATGGCATTTCATGAAAGCCAATCTTTGATTATGGAGATGCAGGCTGGAACTTGCCAGCAGTTCACTCAATTTCTGGCTAAATTACTTAAAGATGACTTTGCATTTTCTGGACCAGAATATTCAGAGGAAAATTTGTATAAATTGGTAACTCGAGTAAAACCTAGTTTTATCAGAGTTGACGCTGATGAAGTGACTTATCCCTTACATGTTATTTTGAGGTTTGAAATTGAAAAAGCCATTGTGGAAGATAACATGCAGGCGGCAGAACTACCAGAGTTATGGAACAGTAAAATGCAGCAATATCTAGGAATCTCTCCTAAAACAGATAGCGATGGATGTATGCAAGACATTCACTGGCCTTCTGGCTGGCTTGGATATTTTCCTTCTTATACGAATGGGGCGATAATAGCTAGCATGCTCATGCGAGCAGCAAAAAGCAAATATTCAGAAATAGACTCGCAGCTAGGTAGTGGCAGTTTCCAGAGTCTAAATAAATATCTGAATGATAATCTAAGGCAGTATGGCAGTAGTAAGGATTCGGCTGATTTGCTCAAGACATCTACGGGTTATGATTCCGTACAGCCAAGCGTATTTATTGAGTACTTAAAGGACAAATACTTATCCCAAGACTCCTTTTAAATGGCCTGTCGGATATTCTAGATACTAACGACTCGTAGAGGTATTTACTACCATTTTGCGAGTCTCGCTTGTGCTTGCTTACACTTGTAAGCCCTGCAAGCTCGCTCTGAACTTCATTAGTCTGATTTAAAATGGGACTTGGTACTAATTAGTAATTCAATGTATGTTTAGTATATCACTTGACACGAATAGGGATTGCTGCTACTCTTAGGTCAAGCTTGGGCTTAACGGGTTCGACGTTTTGCCTATTCCCCTAAAATGTTTATATAGCATCTCTTGCGTTTGTACGCTCGCTCAAACATTCTTCAATAACAATCCTAATTTTAATTTTTAAAGTACAAATTTAATGACTAAACAAAGAAAAGAAATTCAAAAGAAATCTGATAAACCTTCCCAAAAACCAAAGCAATCCGAAATAATTGACAATGATGAGCTATATCAGGATGAATTAGCTAACGAAGGCAAGGAAAGTAACGGTATTAAAGTTACTTTAAAACAGCTGAAGAAGAAATCGCCAGAAGAGCTTCAGTCTGAAGCAGAATCATTGGGAATAGAAAATGTCAGCTCGTTGTTAAAACAAGAATTGATTTTCTCAATTTTGAAGAAAATTGTCGAGCAGGGCGGACAAATTTCTGGCGAAGGGGTGCTTGAAATTTTGCCAGATGGTTTTGGTTTTTTAAGATCGCCAGACGCGAACTATTTAGCGGGTCCCGATGATATTTATGTCTCACCTAGTCAAATTCGTCGTTTTGGTCTAAAGAAAGGAGATACTGTTGAAGGACAGATAAGAGCGCCAAAATCTGGTGAGCGATATTTTGCTCTTTTGAAAGTTAATAAAGTTAATTTTGAAGATAATGAAAAGGCATATCATAGAGTGCATTTTGATAATCTAACTCCTCTATATCCAGATAAAAAACTAATGCTGGAAGTAGAAAATGAAAACAAAGATTACAGCACACGAACGATTGAAATGGTAGCCCCAATGGGTAAGGGACAACGGGCTTTGATCGTTGCTCCTCCAAGAACTGGTAAGACAGTTTTGCTGCAGAACATTGCTCATGCCATTACAACGAATAATCCAGAAGTTTACCTCATAGTTCTACTAATTGACGAACGACCAGAAGAGGTAACAGATATGCAACGCTCCGTGAAGGGAGAAGTTGTGAGTTCTACCTTTGACGAACCAGCGGCAAGGCACGTTCAGCTTGCTGAAATGGTTATTGAGAAGGCGAAACGTCTAGTTGAACATAAGAGAGATGTTGTGATACTATTAGATTCGATAACTAGACTTGCAAGGGCCTATAATACTGTTGTGCCATCGTCAGGAAAAGTTCTCACAGGTGGTGTGGATGCAAATGCTCTTCAAAGGCCAAAAAGGTTTTTTGGAGCGGCTCGTAATATTGAAAATGGTGGTTCATTGACGATTGTTGCAACTGCATTAATTGAAACTGGTTCAAGAATGGACGAAGTTATTTTCGAGGAATTTAAAGGAACTGGGAACTCTGAGATTGTTCTTGATCGTAAAATTGCTGATAAAAGAGTTTATCCCGCGATTGATATTACGAAATCAGGAACTAGAAAAGAGGAGTTGTTAGTTGATCGTTCAATATTGTCGAAAATGTGGGTACTTAGACGTATTATTAATCCAATGGGCACTGTTGACGCCATGGAATTCTTGCTTGGAAAGTTTAAAGAGACAAAAACTAATGCTGATTTTTTTAACACGATGAATTCGTAGAAACAAAAATTTTTAAGGGGGACTTTATGATAAAACGGCCAAAGATTGCATTAATTGGTGGCGGTAATATTGGGGGAACATTAGCCCATATTGCTTCCAGGGAAGCTCTTGGAGATGTTATATTATTTGATTTATCTGGTGGTAAAGCTAAAGGCAAAGCTCTTGATATTGCTCAAGCTGCAACCATTGATAACTCCGATTGTTCTGTAAATGGCACTGCTGACTACAAAGATATTACTGGTGCGGATGTGGTGATTGTCACAGCTGGTATCGCAAGAAAGCCAGGTATGAGCAGAGATGATTTGGTTGCCATAAATGCTGGAGTTATCAAAACTGTAGCGCAAGGTATAAAACAATACGCGCCTAAAGCCTTTGTGATTGTAATTACCAATCCTCTTGACGCAATGGTATATGTAATGCAAAAAGAGAGTGGACTACCGCCACAGAAAGTTGTTGGTATGGCTGGAGTGCTTGATTCCGCTCGGTTTAATTGTTTTTTAGCTGAAGAGTTTAAAGTATCTGTCGAAAACGTAAACAGTTTCGTACTCGGTGGCCATGGTGATACGATGGTTCCACTGGTTCGTTACTCAACAATCAGCGGTATTCCAGTGCCTGATCTGATCAAAATGGGCTGGAGTACGCAAGGCAAAATTGATGCTATTGTTGAGCGTACACGCAAGGGGGGTGGTGAGATTGTAGCCCTTCTAGAAACTGGCTCTGCATTCTATGCTCCTGCTGCTTCGGCGATTGATATGGCAAAGAGCTATTTATTTGATAAGCGTAAAATTATGCCATGTGCTGCTTACTTGAATGGTGAGTATGGTGAAAAAGATGTATATGTTGGAGTACCTGTTGTTATTGGCAAAAATGGTGTTGAAAAAATTGTCGAAATTAAGCTTAATGATTCAGAAAAAGCAGACTTCAAAAAATCAGTAACCAGCGTAAAAGAGCTAATAAACTCGATTAAGTTGTAATAAAATCATCAATTAATTTATAACTCGTCGTTCTTAATTTGAGCGGCGGGTTTTTCTTTTGATAAAAGTAACCATGAAGCTTTCCGATTTTGATTTTGATTTGCCAGAGCAGTTGATTGCTCAAGAACCAGCACATTTCCGAGATCATTCTGACTTACTCATTCCCTCATCTGTTGGGCTTAAGGTAGTAAAGTTTTATAATTTGCCAGATTATCTTACCGCTGGAGATTTACTGGTTTTTAATAATAGTAGAGTTATTAATGCTAAACTAGTCCTGCAAAGGAATGGAAAAGCATTTAATATTAATTTAAACAGACCTATCGGAGAGAATATATGGCTCGCTTTTGCTCGCCCGGCGCGAAAATTAAATGAAGGGGATGAATTTAACTTTGGTGATCATAAGTTAAAAATAAAGAAGAAGCTCGCATTTGGTGAGATTGAGGTTGAATTTTGTCTTAAAGAGACAAGCTTGTTTGATTTCCTTGATCAATATGGCCAAGTGCCGCTTCCTCAATATATAAAAAGAGCACAGGCAAAAGAAGAAGATGCACAGCGGTACCAAAATATTTACAGCCAGCCAAAGGGATCTGTCGCAGCAGCTACAGCAGGTTTGCATTTTAGTCATGAGCTGATGGATAAAATTGTTGCCAAAAATATCGATATGGCTTTTGTTACGCTTCATGTTGGTGCCGGCACTTTTTTGCCAGTTAAGACAGAAAATATTGCAGATCATAAAATGCACCGAGAGTGGTGCTTCGTATCAAAAGAAACCGCTGATAAAATCAACACAGCTAAAAACGAGGGCAGAAGAGTTATTGTTGTCGGCACGACGGCAATGCGCACATTAGAGTCTTGCTCGAAGAATGAAGTAGTCTTCGCCGGGTCAAAAGAGACTAGCATATTCATAACGCCTGGTTATAAATTTCAGATAGCAGACATACTTATTACCAATTTTCATTTACCAAAATCAACTCTATTTATGCTAGTTTGTGCATTTGCTGGTTATGAAGAGATGAAAAATATTTACAAATATGCTATAGATAACAAAATGCGTTTCTTTAGCTATGGGGACGCAATGATGATTGATAGGAAATGAAGAGGTAGAAATTTATGAACATAATTAAAGGCGTTAACATTGATAATTTAATCAAGGCTCAAAGCCAATTTGAAGAATATAGGCATAATATATCAAAGCCTCAAGAAAGAGCAGGAGCAATTCAGGCGTTTGAGTATACTTATGAAATGTCTTGGAAAATAATTAAGAAAATTCTTGAGCAAGAGAGCCCAGAAAAGAATATTTATTTTTCAAAGGATTGCTTTAGAGAGGCTGCGAAAGCTGGTTTAATTTCTGATCCTAAAGCTTGGTTTCATTATCTTGACATTAGAAATCTGACTGTTCATACTTACAATGAAGTTACAGCCGATCAAGTTGTTGATATATTCGAAGATTTTTCTTCTTCAGTTAAAGAATTGATAAAAAACCTTGAAAAACTAAAATGATTTCTATTAACCCTGAAGATTATGATATAGTCAAAGGTATTTTAAAGAAATATCCTCTGACAATCTATGCGTATGGCTCAAGAACAAAAGAAAAACATAAAAAATTCTCAGATCTTGATTTATGCGTCTTTGATGATACTTACAAAAAATTAGACATATTTAATCTGCAAGAAGATTTAAAAGAATCAAACTTACCTTTTACAGTTGATGTGGTTCCTTGGTCTTTAATGAACAAAGATTTTCAATGGTTAATTAAAAATGATTTAACATTGATTCAAGCTAATCCTGCGCTACTGGATTTTGAGCAAAATTTGCTATCAAAAATTTCTTATTTATCCCAAAAAATGAAATTTAAAATTGAGGAACGATCAGATTGTTTGCTCATTGACTCAAACCTAAATAGTTCGATGTTTAATGTAGTATACCAGAAAACTATAGTCTCATTACCTATTAAAGAAGTAATAGATTTCTATCAGGGGCAGGCTTTTGCTTGGTTATTTGACTCACATTCTTGGGCAAATAATATGGCAAGCGTTTTGCTTGAGAATGGATTTTATAAAGAATCCCAAGAATATTGCATGACTTTGCAACTTGATGGGGAGATCCAAGAATGGATTCCCGCCTTCGCGGGAATGACAAGGGACGCCGGAATGGCAGCCTCCCTAACTATAAAAAATGTAACAACTCAGGTTGGCTTAAAGGATTTTTCATCAATTATTGAGCAGTATGATAACCGGGCATGTAAAATGCATCTTAATGAAAAAATCATCGAATCAGAGTTTATAGCAAGAACTCCATTTTTTGTTGCCTATATTAATCAAAAACCTGTAGCTACTGGATCCTTGCATTTTAGCGATAATAATCATGCAGGGATTCATGATGTCCTAGTGTTAGAAGAACACCGAGGTCAAGGCATTGCCACCTATATGATGAAATATTTGATTAATTACTGTCAGCAAAAAGGTATCGGGCAAGTTGGGTTGTCTACTTCTAGCGACCCTGGGTACAGAATATATGAAAAATTGGGATTTAAGCTCATTGGTAAGTTTGAATGGTATGAATGGAGTAGAAAAATAACATGAACGAATTTAAATTTCATCTAAAGAAAACTCATAAAAAAGCAAGAACTGGAGTAATTAAGACTGCTCATGGCGACATCAGAACCCCTGCTTTTATGCCAGTTGGCACAAGAGGAACGGTAAAAGCTATGTTACCAGAATCTGTCCGTCAAACTGGTAGTGATATTGTTCTTGGCAATACTTATCACCTAATGCTAAAGCCTGGTGCTGATCGAATCGAGAAGCTTGGTGGGCTTAGAAAATTCATGAATTGGCCTGGTCCAGTACTCACTGATTCTGGTGGTTTTCAGGTAATGTCATTATCATCTTTTTGCAAAATTTCTGAGAGAGGAGTGCAATTTAACTCACATATTGATGGTAGCAAGCATATGCTTACCCCTGAATATTCAACAGAAATTCAGCACAAACTAGACAGCACTATTACCATGGCTTTTGATGAATGCACGCAGTTTCCTGCAACATTTGAAGAAGCAAAATTATCGCAAGAGCTTACATCAAGATGGGCTGAGCGGTCTAGGGATGCATTTATACGACGAGACGGTTATGCTCAGTTTGGTATAATTCAGGGCGGTGTATATGAAGAATTGCGTGCCAGGTCGGCAAAAGATTTGATAAGTTTGGATTTTGAAGGCTACGCCATTGGTGGTTTAGCAGTTGGTGAGGGGCAGAAAGAAATGTTCTCCGTCCTTGATTACGGTCCATCATTATTACCAGCAAATAAACCAAGATATCTTATGGGAGTCGGTAAACCTGATGATATTATAGGCGCTGTAACGCGCGGGATAGATATGGTTGACTGTGTTATTCCAACTCGGTCAGGCAGAAACGGTCAGGCATTTACCAAGTATGGAGCTGTTAATATCAGGAATAGTAAATATGCAGATGATCCAACGCCACTCGAAGCAGATTGTCCTTGCCCAGCATGTTTGAGTTATTCAAGAGCTTATCTGCATCATACAGTTAAAGTTGGCGAGATGATTGGATCGATGCTTATGACTTGGCATAATATTCAATATTTTCAAGATCTGATGCAAAGAATCAGAGACTATATTTCTGTTGGTAAAGATTTTGATTTTGAGTGCTGATACCAAGTCCGAAATGTGAAGCAAAGCGCTAGCTTCAATTAAACGTACAAAAGTGATTTTGTAAAAACTCGCCATGATGGTGTGATTATCCATCCAAATTACTATATAACCTCCATTAATTGTCCATTTTCCAACCATAAAATTTGAGTACGAATTTTATTCTTTGGATAAATTTTCTCAACTATATTTTTGTAGGAAAGAAGCTGTTTAGCGTAATTCTCTGGAATGCTATCGAGATTAGCTGGAGGATTTATATCTGACTTATAATCAATGATTACTATTTCTTCATTTAAATGAATCATCAAATCGATTCTTCCGAGTTTAACTTTCTCATCGTTTAAAGTGCCAATCGATAGTTCGGTTAGCGCATGGTTTTGAATCAAGCGATTAAATTCTGCATTCGCTGCTATTAGTTTTATACTTTTTACAATACGTTTTTGAGACGTATCGTCAAGAGTGTTAATAAGCGGATGATTATTCATAGTAGCGATTGCTCTTGCAGAGACAGAATCTTCAAGAATTTTGTGAAATACAAGACCATATTGCGCTGAATTGACTGTTGATAATGGGTTAGCAATGTATTGCGCAGAGAGTGCTTCATGCTTCTGGTCTTTTTGAAAAATCTTGCTTTCAGGGTAAAAATATTCTGTATTTTGAACATCAGGACATTTATTGCTTATAGGCTCGAAATGATTGCTGTTTGTTCCGTAAATCAGCCTGCCATCCTCAGCCTCTACGGCAATCTCTCTCATTGCCATTTGCACTAGTTCAAACCAACAATTCTCAGATATAGATCTGCCGCCTCCATAACCACACACAACAAGGTGATCTTCTGCTCTTGTCATGCCAACATAAAGCAGCCTGAGATATTCTGCGTGAGCCTTTTGTTGCTCCATTTTCTTTAGCTTGATGTAGTAATCAGGTGCATCGATAGAGTTCCTAGCCGATAAACAATTACCATCTTTATCCCAGATAAAATGATCATTATTGGCTGGTATGCTCGTTGTGTCACAAAGAATTACAATAGGAGCTTGTAACCCCTTTGATGCATGTAATGTCATTATTTTGACTTTATCAGAGCTACTTGTATCTCTCTTAATTGAAGAATTGCTGCTCTGAAGCCAAAATATAAAACTTTGCAAGGAGCTATCATTCTCGGAAGCGAAATCCACGCAAGCGTATAAAAACTCATCAATAGCGTCGTTACTATCTAGTCCACATGATGCTGTTAGGGCTTTTCTGAATCCCAATACATCTACTATATATTGAAAGAAAGTTCCAACATTGGTTCTTTGATAAATTTCAAAAAACACGCTTAGCTGCTCGAACAAATTTTGATATTCTTTTGAAGAATGTTGCTCTACGCAAATATAATCCCAAATTGATTTCTTTCCTCGCTTAGTGGCAATATCATATAAAAATAACTCGCTGATTCCGACAATTGGTGACTTAAGAAGCGTGGCAAGATTAAGATCGTCTTGTGGACTTAAAACAAATGTTCCAAGTGATAGCAAATCTTGGACAGCTAAATTTTCTCTTAGGGTGATTCGATCAAGACCTGCTACTGCGACTCCATCATTTTGTAGTGCTGTAATAACTTCCTTGGTAAATTCATCTCGTTTTCTGAATAAAATCATAAAATCGTTGGGTGCTATAATTTTATTCGTGGCAGCAAGTATTTTACCTGAGTTAAGTTCTTGTTTGATATAGGTGCTGATTTTTTGTGCGAGTTGTACCTTTGCGAAATTCGTATCTGTTTCTGATTTAACTATTGGCCAGAACTCATTCTCAGAATTTTCTGTACTGAAAATTGGCCATAATTCTACACTTCCTGCGTGACTACTCCGAAAAGCATGTAGTTGGTTTAAAGTTGATGAAAACATGCCAGGAATTTGTTCTCTTACCCTATTAAAAACATGATAAACCACCTCCAGTATCTCTTTTGCTGAGCGATATGATATTTCGAGATGTACATTTTCGAAATGCCTTCCGCCAGAAGACATTTTCTCTTTTAAAAACTGGTTCATCTGAGAAAAAGAATCAATATCAGCTCCTTGAAAGCTAAAGATCGATTGTTTCTCATCACCCACGACAAAAACAGTACGGTTATTTTTTTCTGCTCCCTGACCTGAGTAAAATTCAGCAATAAGAGCTTCAATAATACGCCATTGATAGCTGCTTGTGTCTTGCGCTTCATCAACAAGCAGATGGTCAATCCCGCCATCTAATTTATACAATACCCATTCTCTTGCTGCGCTGTCATTTAAAAGTCTACAGGCATAAATGATAAGATCATCATAGTCGAGCAATGCTTTTTTTGACTTATAGCGCTCGTATTCTTCAATGATTTTTGAACCAAGAAGAGAAAGTAGCTTGGAGTGATTTTTCAGCTTTAGGGTTTTTTCTTTTTGATCAAGAGCATATATTTGTTCCTGGATCACTTCCAGATCAGAGCATAAGTTTGAGCCAGGCTTAGCTATTTTCTGTGGGACTATCCTTTTTTTCTTTTGGCCATGTTCCGTTAAAAAGAATTTTTTTAGCTCTTTTGTTGTAGTATTAAATCCCACAATATTTTGTATTATTGGATTCTGTTTAATTAATTCATAATAGCTATTATCATTTAAGTTTTGAAGCTCTGCAATCAGTTTGATAGACTCATTTTTTAAATTATCTAATGAATTCTTTGTATTAAGAAACTGAGTTTTTTGTTGGATAATTTCACTAAGAATTTCATCAATAATCATTTCATGAAAATTGATTGACAAATACTCAGTTATTGGCTCTAAACTTTCTTCATTTATTAAGTGTTTTTTTATTTGATTTAAGATGGAACCGGCTTTTACCTCGTCTATAATTTTAAAGCTGGGAGACACTCCAGCTTCAATCGGAAATTTCTTGAGCAATTTTTGGCAAAAAGAGTGAATAGTTTGGACATTAATACTATCTTCAGATTTTAGATATGAATCATATAACGACTGAGCAATCAATATTTCATAAGCAGTTGCTTCCCTGCCAATGGTTTTAACGAGCTCTGATGCTAGTAAATTAGCATCAAGTTTTGACCATATATCAAGAGCGCTAGTGATTCGCTCTTTCATCTCACCTGCAGCTGCATTTGTAAAGGTAAGGCATAATATTTTATCCAACGCCTCGCCTTTTAATAATAAGCGTAGTACTCGATCCGTGAGTATTTTTGTTTTACCAGTTCCAGCCGAAGCAGATACCCAGGTTGAGATTTCTGGGTTTGATGCTTTGTTTTGTAATGAATTCATATAACATAAAACTTATTCAATCTGGATTATAGTCTATTTCAATAGTATCTGTAAGCATTGTTGATCGGAATACTACTAATATAAACAATTTATTGAAGTGTTAATCAGGGCCACCGCATTAAAATATGAGTAAGCCGTCATTCCAGAACTTACGTCGAATAGCCCTTTAGGGCGTAATGAGACTTAGTATCTGGAATCCATTCAAGCAGTATGGTTACTATGTTGGTAGAT
>CANNHR010000011.1 GCA_947505405.1 Rickettsiales bacterium | reverse complement strand
TGGAAATATTACATTAGAAGAAGAAGTAAAAAATAGTAGATTTTATAATACTTATTTAGTATTATCTGGCCCTAATAATTTATTTTTAGATACTAGTTTTTTAAATAAAACAGATATTGATCAAAAGTTAGCTTTTGAATTGCTGTGCAAGAAGCACTATCTGTTGTTATTAAAGCAAGAATATGTTGAAGTATCAAAGGGCGGATTTGATGACGCTCAGTCTAAGTCTTTTTCGTATCTGAAGGAAATTCAAAAGATTTCCAAGGAATTGAATCAACTAAGCGAGAAATTTATAAATTAACCTGGATTTGAGAACCTATGCGAAAAGAAAAGAAGGGAAATAGCACTAAGAAAGAGAAGGGGAAAGACCTTGATAACTTAGTATCTACAAGTAAAAAGAAAGGGTTTGTTACTTATGACGAACTCAATAAGTCTATTCCAGCGAATAAAAAGCTTTCTGTGGATGAACTAGAGAATGCAATTTCAAAATTCTCGGAAGCTGGAATTGATATTATTGAAGAGGATGATGAGGATATAAAGCTTGATATCAACGTTAATGAGGAACTCACTGTTTTCAATAGAATAACAGAGACTGAAGAAGAAAGTGAAGAAGAAGATTTAGGGTCCACAGATGATCCGGTGCGTCTTTATTTGCGTGATATGGGCGGTGTTGAGTTGTTATCTCGTGAAAATGAGATTGAGATAGCCAAGAGAATAGATGAAGGAAAAGAGTTGATGCTCAATTCTTTATGCGAAAGCCCATTGGCAATGAAGCGGTTCATCAAATGGTTTGAAGACCTTGTAAATGAAAAAATTATGCTTAGAGATTTGATAGATCTTGAAGCAAATATCGGTAATGATGATCCTTTGATAGTTGAAGATGAAGAGACCGAGGATGAAGATGAAGATGGTGGCACTGACAATGCAAAAGCTGGTCTAGATGAGGAAGAGTCATCGACTTTATCAATTTCTGCGATGGAAACTGAGCTTCTTCCTTCAATTACTGATAAGATGGAAAGTATTGCAAAATTATGTGATGCAATTTTAGTTGAGACCAAAAAGCATATTTCTGAAAAATCGAAGCCAGATTCTCTTAAGAGCAACAAGCATTACGGTAAGCTGCTAAATTCATTGGTAAAAGAAGTTTCGTCTTTGCATTTTAATAATAAGCGCATCGAAGAAATCTTATCTGACGTTTATGAGGCAAATAAGAATCTGGTAAATAAAGAAATGAAACTTTTGAAGCTTGCAGAGAAGCATAAAATTAGCCGTCAAATTTTCCTAAAAGAGTTTAATGGCTCAGACTATGGTCCTGAGTGGCTCAATAAAATTCAATCCAAGAAAGAAGCTGCGTGGAAGAATTTTTTAACCCAAGAGATAGATACGGTTAATAAACTGCTTAAGGAATTCAGCTCTATTGAGCAAGAAATCGGTCTATCTATTTGCGAATTTAAAAGGATAGTTGGAGCTATTCAAAAAGGTGATAGACAAGCCTCAAGGGCGAAAAAAGAGATGATAGAAGCTAATTTACGCTTAGTTATCTCAATTGCAAAAAAATATGCTAATAGAGGGCTGCAGTTCCTTGACTTGATACAAGAAGGTAATATTGGGTTGATGAAAGCGGTAGATAAATTTGAGTATAGTCGGGGTTTTAAATTTTCAACCTACGCTACTTGGTGGATACGTCAGGCCATAACAAGGTCAATTGCTGATCAAGCTAGAACGATTCGTATTCCAGTTCACATGATAGAGACTATTAACAAAATTATTCGTACCTCACGACAAATGCTTGGTGAGCTTGGGTATGAACCAACTCCAGCAGAAATCGCGGCAAGACTTTCAATGCCTATTGATAGAGTTCGTAAAGTCATGAAAATTGCTAAAGAGCCTGTGAGCCTTGAGAATCCAGTGGGTGATGAAGATGGGAGTTACCTAGGTGATTTTATCGAAGATAAAAATGCGATTTTGCCGAGTGAAGCTGCCTTTCAGTCGAATTTGCGTGAAACTACGACGAGAATTCTTTCAACTCTTACTCCAAGAGAGGAAAGGGTATTGCGAATGAGATTTGGTATCGGAGTTCATACTGATCACACGTTAGAAGAAGTTGGGCAGCAATTCAATGTGACTCGTGAGCGTATACGTCAGATAGAAGCTAAAGCTTTGCGTAAACTGAAACATCCGACAAGGTCGAAGAAAATGATCAGCTTTCTTAGTGGTTCGGGCAATCACAATGCTGGGTAATACTAAATCTATATGCACCTGAACTTGTTTCAGGATGACCAGAGTAGTTGGATCTTGGCCACATTCCCTGACTGTTTTATGTACCTAATTTAATGCAAAATAAATGGAAACCGCCTTATATAGATATAAGATTACACTTGAGTATCTTGGCTCTGGCTATTGTGGTTGGCAAAGACAAAAAGATGGTTTGTCGCTGCAACAAGTTGTTGAGGACGCTATTTACGCTTTTAGTAAAGAGAGAGTTGTACTGAGTGTGGCTGGGCGAACTGATGCTGGGGTTAATGCTTATGGTCAGGTAGCTCATTTTGATCTTTCCAAGAAACTTGAACCAAAAAGACTGATGCATTCAATCAATCATTTCTGTCTTGGTCATACCATAGGAGTAGTAGCCGCTGAATTGGTAAACTCAGAATTCAATGCACGATTCTCAGCAAAATCTAGACATTATGTTTATAAAATATTAAATCGCAAGCCAGTCAATATAGTAAGCAAGGGTCTGGTATGCTGGGTTAAACATAGTCTTGATATTACAGCGATGCAAAGGGCATCAAAATATCTTTTGGGTCGTCATGATTTTAGCTCGTTTAGAGCAAGTGAATGTCAGGCCAAATCACCAATGAAAACCGTCGATAAAATAGAAATTATTAAACATGAAGAGCTCATAGAGATACATGTTTCAGCTTTATCGTTTTTGCATCATATGGTAAGAAATATCGTAGGAAGTTTACTCATGGTGGGCAAGGGACATTGGCCAGAAGAAAGAATTAAAGAAATTCTGGAAGCAAAGGATAGAAAGATGGCTGGACCAACTGTGCCAGCAGAGGGGTTATATTTTTTGCGAGTAGACTATTAATAATATGTATTATCCTAAATTCGCATTTATAGAGTTTGTCTAAGTATGCAAATCAAACAAGCCTTAAGCTTAGCAGCAGAGAAATGTCAAAGTAGTTCTACGCCGAACCTTGATGCCAGAATCATTCTCTGCAAGATATTGTCAGTATCGCATGAACAATTGTTGATTAAATATAACTATATGTTGTCTGAATTAGAGCTAAAGCGGTTCTTTAGCCTAATAGAGAGAAGGGTTGCGATGGAGCCCATAGCATATATTGTTGGTAAACAAGAGTTTTATGGTAAAGATTTTGTTGTTAATAAGAGCGTGCTGATACCCAGGCCAGAGACTGAGTTGCTTGTGGAGAGTGTGATAGAAGATTATAACATTCGTCACTCAAGGGAAGATGTAAAAATTCTAGAGCTTGGCACAGGTAGTGGTGCAATATCTGTCAGTATAGCAAATGAAATACTCATGGCTGATATTCTTGCGGTGGACATAAGTCAAGAAGCGCTCAATGTTGCCAAGATTAACGCTCATAATCACCATGTTAGCGAACAAATAAAATTTATCCAGAGCGACTGGTTTAGTAATATCGTTGAAAGTAGGTTTCACTACGTTGTCAGTAATCCACCATATATAGCATATCATGAGCAATCTGATGTAGCTTTTGAACCAGAGCTCGCTCTTTATGCAGATGATGCTGGTTTTGCAGCTTACAAAGCAATAATTAGTTCGGCTTCAGCTTATTTAAAAGATAGAGGTAAGCTTTTTTTTGAAATAGGATATAAGCAGCGCGATAAAGTTTCAGAAATCTTAAGACATTATGGTTTTACTGATATCATCACTAAGAAAGATCTTGCAGGTCATGATCGTGTAATCGTAGCCAGCTTATTAAACGTAAGAAGAGATGTAAGGTGATATGTGTTAAAAATACACAGTTTTGCGAATGCTCTTGAAAATGTTACGAATTGATAAGAAAAAACTGTATCTACAAACCTAATATTGATTTAATATTTGACACTGCACAAGGTCGGGTGGCTTTGTCAAATTAATTTATCGAAGAATAGTGGTAAAAAACATGATTAAATCAAGATTACTTGCTACAGCATTTGCAGTAGCTGCGCTTTCATTCACTAGTGCACAAGCAGTTGATGCTACAGAGGGAATGGAAAAATGTAAAGTTGGTGCTAAGCACACTGAAGTTATGGTTCCAAAAGGTGAGTGTGATAAAGTTATGAAAGGCGACATGAGTGGTCTTTCTGATGAAGTTAAAGCTGAAGTAGAAGCTGCTACGAAATAATTCTATCTAGATTCTAATAGAATTAATAGACCCGGAACTTTTGTGTGAACTTAGTTTCAGGTTTATTTTTATCATAACTGACAAAAAGAAGACAAAACATTTGTAAAGCATTTCTGGCATAACAACTATTATGGTAAAAATTATGAATAAATCAAAATTACTTGCTACAGCGTTTGCAGTGGCTGCGCTTTCATTCACTAGTGCACAAGCAGCTGATGCTCCAGAAGGAATGGAGAAATGTAAAGTTGTTGATTCTAAAGGAAAGGGTATGATTTTGGAGCATAAAGGTAATTGTGCTTCTAACTCAGGCTCATGTGCTGGTCACAATAAAGCTGGTGATCCAGAAGCTTGGATCATGGTTCCAAAGGGAGAATGTGATAAAATCAACAAAGGCGACATGAGTGGCGTTTCTGATGAAATTAAAGCTAAACTCATGACAGAGGATGCTGCTGAATAATACAGCAAATAGCGGCTGAGCGGCTTTACAAGTAATCGTCATCCACCAGGAGTCCGAAGGACGGGCGTGGGATCCAGCCTTTCTACGCTTTTTAGAACAAGGCAAGGCTGGATGGCTTTGGGCGCTAGTGCTTCTCGCCACGACGCGTACCGCTTTTGTGCGACATTTTTTTATTCCGGACAAGTGCGCACGTTGACATGACGTTCTCGTGGATTTTTATGTTCCTAATTTAAACTTATTGAGGAGAAAATGCAGGGAGCCTACGGAGCGACAAAGCAGATGTCTTCGGTAGAGTTTTGTGAGAAGTCTAATCCAGTTGGAATTGGGCTCCGATACCCTCATTTAGTACAATTTGCTTCCCAGCAACCTGCGGGGATAGGTTGGGTGGAGGTGCATAGTGAAAATTTTTATTCACTAGGTGGACCTGATTTTGATTATTTATGTAAAATCAGAGAGCAATACCAGGTCAGTTTGCATAGAATTGGGATGTCTCTTGGCTCTGCAAGTGGGCTTGATAATAGGCATATTGCTCTAGTTAAGGGATTAATGGATGTAATAGACCCTTTCCTTGTGTCTGATCATTTATCATGGAACACTATTTCTGATAAGTTTTTACCCGATTTATTGCCAACCCCTTTTAACAAGGAATCGCTTGATATTTTTACCGATAGTATTTCTCTTGTTCAAGATAAATTACAGAGAAGAATTTTGCTTGAGAATCCATCAACCTATTTTGAGTATGTAAATTCGACTTACTCGGAGCCTGAATTTTTAAACGCTTTAATGAAAAAGACTGGTGCTGGGATTGTGCTTGACGTCAATAATATTTATATCTCGGGTTTAAACAACGGTTGGTCACCTAGAGATTACATTGATGCAATTAACCCATCTTTTGTTGAGGAGATGCATGTTTCAGGTCATTCTCAGAAAAAAATATTAGATAATGAGTCGTTGTATATTGATTCGCATGACAATTTGGTGTGTGATGAAGTTTGGCATTTATTTGAATTTGCGTTAAAAAAATGTGGAATTGTACCAACTTTGGTCGAGTGGGACGTTAATATTCCAGCACTTGACGTATTATTAAGTGAAGCTGCGAAGATTGATTATTATATGATTCAAGTAAATACATGCTTAGTTTAGAGAAGATACAAGAGAGCTTGCTTGAGTCGATTTTTAGTGGGAAAGGGAACCTTGATTTTATCAAAGCAAACGGCTTGATTAAGGCCCAGCAGCGGCTTTTAGTACATCATGACACTATATTCGAGAATTTTGTAATTGCTTTAGAAATAACTTATCCTGGAGTTTGGCGTCTTATTGGGCATGATTGCGCCCGTGGGGTAGCTCTGGCTTACGGGCACGAGTTTGTAAACATAACGGACAGATCAAATATTAGCGGTTTTGGCGCAAATTTTCCAGATTTTTTAGGGAAATTTCCCTCTACAAAACATTTGGATTATTTACCTGATTATGCAAGGATCGAGTGGCTAAGATCAAGAAGTTATGAGGCTCTAAATCAGAAAATCATTAGTGCTGAGCAATTTAATGAATATATGCGCAGTGATCCGGAAGCGGCTATATTCGAATTTAATCGTTCAGTATTTCTTTTGCGATCAAATTGGCCGCTTGCAGAAATACAGCACTTGCTAGACGACCATGATAGTAAAAAAATTGATATGCGACACAAAGAATGTTTTATCCTTATATGTAGAGTTCAAGGTAGAATAGAGACGTTATTTCTTGAGAAGGACCAGTGGCAGTTTTTGTTTGCGCTTAAAAACGAAAAAAAATTGGGGCAAGCGCTTGAGCACATTGATGTTGGGGATGATGTAAATGTAAAAATTGCTGCGATAATTAGCTTATTGTTTACAAAAGAGATGATTGTGGAGTTAACCGATTATGACGCAGTGGATTTATAAAATACAAGATAGCCTGCTTGGCAGAGCGTACCATGCTGCTACTGAGTTCTCTTCTAAATACTTATTCTCACTGCTCGTATTGTTTATAAGATTATGGATGGCCAGAATATTCTGGTATTCCGGACTTACAAAAATAAACAGTTGGCAAACAACTATTTATTTATTCAAATATGAATATAAAGTGCCGATTATTCCTGTTGAAATTGCAGCATCACTTGCGACGGCAACTGAGCTTACGATGCCCTTTCTCCTGGTTCTAGGCTTTATGACTAGGTTTGCAGCTGTTCCGTTGATTTGCATGATTGCTGTTATTCAATTTACCTATCTTGATTTGGTTGAACATTTATATTGGGCAGTTTTGCTTGCGACAATAATTTTCTACGGACCAGGAAGATATTCTGTTGATTATTTGATTTGTTGTAAAAATAAAGAGATTAAAAAATAGGTGTTACTCTTTATCACCTGCTAATGCACTTATTAGTCTTTGGGCTGCTTCTGGGATTTTGTTTGCTGCTTGCAGAGAAGTTACTGATGCAACTATTTGTCTGATGAATTCGGAATATTGTTGGGCTGTTAGCACATAGTCAGTTTTGGTATATGTATTGGCCGCTTTCTCAGTAACATTTATAGTTGCTCTTAGCGCGTCAATAGCTTCGAATAAGCTAGTTTTTTGAGTTCGAAGCCTTGCTTGCTCTCCGCGAATATTAGTCATAGCAGATTGAAACACGTCAAGTGCGGTGATTCGATCTTTGCTAGTTGCAAGTGAAGTAGCAACAGCATTGCCAAAAAAAGTAAATAGATCCAACTGAGCTACTGCACCTGTTATAAGATCATCTAAAGTTGCTTGAAAGTTTGGACCTGTTGCAGTGCTTAGAGTTGGAGCTCCACCTTGCAGGCTTAATAAATTAGTAAAGGTGGGGATCATGAAGCTAAGACCATCAGAAAATAGAGCTGGTTTTAAGGTGCGAACTGCTACCAGTGCAGCCGCTATTTGTGCTGTAGTCATTATTCCGCCACTACCAGTGCCAGGCTCATTAGCAGCCCCATCAGCTATCAAATTTCCATTATCTAGTATTTCTTTTGTTAATTCGGCTTGATTAACATAATGCGCAGATCTAGTAAAATCTTGTGCAATCCACTCGTTCACAGCGTGAGCAAGTGAGGTTCTGTAAAGCCTGTTACCACTTATATTACGCACCGTTATTTTTTGAGTGCTAGTAGCAAGATCAACACCAATCTGCACTTGTATATCTTGAGCGCCTCCTCCAAGAAGGGCTTTGCCATCAAACCTCGCGGATGCAATGAAAATATCGACCTGAGTACGAATACTATCTATATGCTTTTGTAATACCGCAACTTTATTATCAGATAATACTCCAACAGTTGCGATGGTAACTATCCCTTGTTGCAAAAAGGAAGCGATTGAATCTAAATAGTTTTCTGTAATATTGATTACGTTTGTAGCGTAGGAAGTAGTCTGCGCAAGTGCACCAAGAAAAAATTCTCTATCATGTAAAGATCCCCCAAGAAAGGCATCGACCGCTTCTATATTTGCGTTATCACCAGAGACCATGCTCGCACCAAGCGTGCCTACTTCTGTGCTCGCTGCGCTACTCGTGCGTGAGACAAGTCCTGTTAGGTCGTTACTGAGAGTTAAAGCCATAAAACCTGGTAATTACACGAAAATTAAATCTAGAGCAGCAAATATCATGCCAGAACAGTAATAGATCCTAGGCCAAAGGCAGGCGCAAGCTTCAAACAAGTTCAGGATGACTTGTTATGCTGATAACGCAAGCCGTCATCCTGGACTTGATGGGGCTCTACGTCTGCCTTCGGCCCGGGATCTTCTTCTATTGCTCTAGATCCTGAAATAAACAAAGTACCCGTTATCTTTAATCTAATCTCTAAGTTCACTTTGCAAAAGTTTTTCTAATTTGTCACTAGTATAAGATTTTTCCTTAATGACAACTTCATGAGTGAAAATAGCTTTTACACCCTTACTTTCCAAGATAGGACCTTTCAAGTTTTCAAGAGCATTTTTGTTTTTTTGATAAAACTCGATAACCATTTGCTCTTGGCCAGGATAATTTTTAGCATGCTCAATTATTGCTTGACGAATATCTTCTTGGGCTATCGTCAAGTTTTTTTGTTTTACATACTCAGCTAGCATCAAGCCGATACGGACTCTCCGTGCTGCTAGATCATCAAAATATTTACTCTTTTCTTTGTCAGACATATTTTTTATTTCAGCATCGTCGCCGAGTTGTGAGCTCTGACTTTTTAGAATCTCTTTTTCTCTTTCAAGCAAAGAAGCCGGGATGTCAAATTTTAGGACTTTTTCTAGTTTATCGAATAATTTCATCTTCATTAAGACAAGAATCGGCTCATCGTAATTGGAGCGAATATTTTGAGTGATTTGCTCTCTGAGTTGCTCGACATTCTCACACTTGAATTTTTTAGCAAATTCATCATCTATTTTTGAGGCAGTCTCCTGATGAACAGCGACAACTTTAACTTTAAATTCAGATGGTTTGCCAGCCAGATCTTTTGAGTGATAGTCTTTAGGAAAATCGACTTTTACTAGAACATCGTCACCAACTTTGCTACCGATAAGTTGATCTTCGAATCCTGGAATAAACGATTTGCTTCCTAAAACTAGTTTATGAACATTGAGCTTTCCACCTTCAAATGATTCTCCATCAACATAACCAATGGCATCAATTGTGACCTGATCACCTGCTTTTGCCTTTGCTTTTGTTTCTTTATCATATGATTTAGAGAAACTTACTATTCGATCTAATTGCTCATCGATATCTTTTTTTGAAACATCTAATATTGGTTTTTCGATAGATATTTTTTTGAAATCAGGCAAAGTAATGACTGGTAGAAGCTCAAATTTTAAGACAAACTCAAGATCTTGATTATCTTCGTTTTTAAAATCTTCGATTGCTGGATCAAAGGCAATATTAAGCTTGTTATCTTTTACGACCTGTTTGATAGCCGCATCTATTTTATCTCTTGCAATACCACTTCTGATTGTGGGTACGTATTTTTTACGTAAAATAGCTAATGGAACTTTTCCAACTCTAAAACCGTCCATTTTTGCAGTTTTTGCGATGCTGGCTAACTCAACGTCGACTTGTCTTGAGATCTCATGAACTGAAACGCTAATTTTTACGTGAAATTCAGTTTTATCCCTCTTTAACTCTGATATAATCATAATTTATGCACTTTAAACGTAGTTTTTTAAAGATCGCCGACCAATCTGTTTTAAATAAATTTTTTTAGATGGTACGGATGGAGGGACTTGAACCCCCACGCCTCGCGGCACTAGAACCTAAATCTAGGGCGTCTACCAGTTCCGCCACATCCGCAAAATTGTCCTTAAGCAATGTCCTTAAGGCCTTTATAAAAGCTTAACTAAGGAGCTATAATACACGTTATAGAGTGTTTGTAAATCACAAATTTTAGTATGCTCATCGATTTTGTGAGCAGAATCACAATTTAATCCGAACTCAACAACTTGTGTATATTTATGGATAAATCTTGCATCCGAAGTACCTCCGTTGGTGTCGATTTTAGGTCGTATGCTACATGTATCATATACTATATCAGCAAAATGCTGTATCTCTTTAGAGTATGCTTGAACAAAAGGCAGCGAGGTGCAGGAATATTTTAGGTCATGATCATCTGAGTGTTTGGAAATAATGTGAGCTACTTTGGCAGCTAAATCACTTGGAACATGCTTGTCATTAAATCTGATATTAAACTTTGCACTGACGGAAGATGGTATGACGTTGCGCACTAAATTCTGCCCCTCGATTGAAGTAACTTCAAGATTGGATTTTTGAAAAAACTCCGATCCAGAATCAAACTCTGTTTCTATGAGGTCTTTTAAAATAGAAATTAAAATTGGCATTGGGTTTATAGCTTTTTCAGGATAAGCAACATGACCTTGCTTACCTTTTACTGTTAAGTCAAAATTTATACTGCCTCGCCTACCGATTTTTATTGTATCTCCAATTTCGTGCTTAGTCGTAGGCTCTCCTAAAATGCAGAAATCAATTTTTGGTGCAATATCTTTGATGTGTTCAAGCATTTCTTTCAAGCCATGAGTCCCATCACCTTCTTCGTCAGTAGTCAGAAGAAAGCTAATCGTTCCATTATGGTTCTTATTCTCTTTAAGAAATTCACTAACTGCAACAAGAGAGCAGGCTATAGCTCCTTTCATGTCTACTGCTCCTCTGCCAAAGACAAGATCATCTTTCACATACATACGAAAAGGATTTGATTGCCATAGGCTATCATTGCCTGGAGGTACTACATCAATATGGCCAGCAAAACAGATATTTGGAGCATTGCAGCCAAGCGTTGCATAAAGATTGGTTACCTTTTGTTCTTTTGGACCGAATGTTTTTATCAAACATTTAAATCCTAGCTTTTGCAAATAATTAGCAACAAACTCAATAGCATCCTTGCCGTTTGGTGTGATTGACTTAAAGCTAATTAGCTTTTCTAGAACATCAAGTATAGCATCCGTCATAAATCTCTAGAACCTGTCTTGATAGAATTGTCTGATAGAATTTTTAGAATACATATTTTGCAATTTATTTTCTACAATTTTTCTCTAAAAGTGTGTATAATGGCTGACTAGATTAGTCCATTATTAGTAGTAGGTATTTAAGTAATGCTCAAGAATTTAACTCAAATAAGGTGTGAAATGAGAAACATTCCTTTTGTAAAGATGCATGGGTTGGGCAATGATTTTGTTATTATCGCCGAAGAGATGTTATCGCCTACAATGAACATGACGGCGTTTGCTCAAACTGTTTCTGATAGAAAGCTTGGCGTTGGCTGTGATCAGTTCATTACTTACAGAGATAGTCATGATTTCATAAAAATGAGTATATTTAATCAAGATGGTTCAAAAGCTAGAGCTTGTGGAAATGCTTCAAGATGCTTATCTAGACTGATCTTTGAGAAAAATGGAAAACGAAATATTACGCTTGATGTTGATGGTAGAAAAGTCTTATGCGAATATATTAATGCGGATCAAATTAAAGTTGATTTGGGCCTTGCAAGCTTTGAAGAATCATGGATGCCGAAAAAAGAGCCTCTATGGGATTTGGCGATTAGGTACTTGATTGAACCAAAAGAGATGATTTGTGTTGATGTGGCTAATCCACATCTAGTAATCTTTTCAAAATTATCTGACCAAGATAGAGAAGTCATTGGCAAAAATTTTCAGAATGTAGATTTATTTAAAGAAGGAATAAATATCAATTTTGCTGAAGTTAAAGATGATAAAATATACCTCAAAGTTTGGGAAAGAGGCACAGGGTTCACATATGCGTGTGGTAGTGGAGCTATAGCTACTTTTGCTGCCGCAAACAAGCTTGGTTTTGTTTCAGATAAGGCTGAAGTTATATTTGAGCTGGGAACTTTAAAAATGCAAAAAACTGATGGAAATATCAGTATGTGCGGCCCAGTAAGCTCTGTCTTTGAGGGAAAGTATTATTATGAATGAAACTCATGAGGTTGTAACTTTTGGCTGTCGCTTGAATATATATGAGAGCGAAATAATAAAGGAAAATCTTGTAAAAAGTGGAATGCAGAATGTGGCTGTATTTAACACTTGTGCTGTGACAAAAGAGGCAGAGAAACAAGCAAGACAAGCTATTCGCAAACTTAAAAAACAAGATCCAACCAAGACAATTATTGTCACAGGATGCGCAGCGCAAAATACTCCCGAGATGTTTGCGAATATGCCAGAAGTCGATAAAGTCATTGGTAATGAAGAAAAGCTCTCGCCTCTGCATTATACGTTGGAGACAGAAAGAGTGATAGTAAATGATATCATGTCCATAAAGGAAACGGCAAATCATTTAGTCCGAAGCTTTGAAGGAAAAGCTAGAGCTTTTATTCAAGTGCAAAATGGCTGTGATCACCGATGTACTTTTTGTATGATTCCATTTGGCAGGGGCAATAGTAGATCAGTACCAATTGGAGTAATTGTTGACCAAGTTAGAGCACTCACGAGCGATGGTTTTAAAGAAATCGTTCTTACTGGAGTGGATGTGACTGCTTATGGCAGCGATTTACCTGGTAGCCCAACATTTGCTCAAATGATAAAAAGGCTGCTGTCTCTAGTACCAACACTTGCTAGGTTGAGGTTGTCTTCAATTGATGTAGCAGAGATTGATAATGATTTATTTAACTTGATGGCCTATGAAAAAAGGCTTATGCCGCATTTTCATATTAGTTTGCAAGCTGGAGATAACATGATTTTAAAGCGGATGAAAAGGCGTCACAATCGTGAGCAAGTTATCGAGTTTTGTAAGTCTTTACGTCTCATTCGTCCTGAAGTATCGTTTGGAGCAGACATTATTGCTGGTTTTCCAACTGAGACAGACGAAATGTTTGAGAATACTAGAAGCCTAATTACCGAGGCGAATATACAATATCTGCATGTATTTCCATATTCCGAGCGGGAAGGTACGCCTGCAGCAAGGATGCCTCAGGTTCCTATGCATATTAGGAAAAAAAGGGCATCAATACTAAGAGAAGAAGGGCAAAAAAATATTGAGAAATTCTTTAGGCAGAATTTAGGCAAAAAAACCAGGTTGTTAGTTGAGAAAAATAATATGGCTCATGCTGAGAATTTTATTCCCGTTAAGCTAGATGGAGAGTTTTTGTCAGGACAGTTAATCGATGTGCAACTAACAGAATTTCATGAGAAATACATGGTAGCGAAAGTAGCGTAATGAAAAAACTAAAAAGTTTTGCAGTTATTGGTGGAGGAAGCTGGGGCACGGCTCTCGCATGTTTGGTTGCAAGAGTTTATGGTAGTGCTCTGATATACGCGCAGGAAGTGAATATTGCAGATGAGATAAATAATCATCATAAAAACAATAAATATCTTGATGATACTCTTTTGCATCTAGGCGTCGAAGCCACAATAAGCTTGCCAGATGTGGCACAGTATGATGTTATAATCGTAGCCGTACCCTCGCATGCGTTTGAGACTGTGATTCAAGAATTAAAGCAGGTTGGGTTATCTTCCAAAACGGTTCTTTTGATTGCCACAAAGGGAATGTGTCAAGTACCGTTGCAGTTATTTTCTAGTAAAATTGAGCAGGAGTTTAATAATCCGTATGCATTTATTTCTGGCCCCAATTTCGCCAAAGAAGTTGCTATCGGAAATTTTGCTTCAGTAACCATTACCTCTAAGGACATATCATTAGCGAGGTATATAGCTACTAACCTTGCTACAGAGCAACTAGATGTTACAATTTCTACAGATATTGTAACTGTTCAAATTGCTGGAATTGTTAAGAATATTATCGCAATAAAAAGTGGAATTTTAATGGCCCAAGGTTATGGCGAAAATGCTAGAGCTTGGCTTGTAAGCAAAGGCCTTGAGGAGATAGCTGCTATTTCAAGTGTTCTTGGAGGCAATGTAGAGTCGTTAACTTTGCCTGCTGTGATAGGAGACCTTGTTTTAACAAGTTATTCAACAACTTCAAGGAATACTAAATTTGGCTATGAGTTTCACCAAAATAATTACTCGAAAGAATTTCTTGCGAATTATCCGGTCCTAGTTGAAGGAGTTATGGCAGCAAAATTACTTCATAGCTTTATGGGCAAGTATAATCTAGACTTACCACTTACATCTTCTGTAGCAAAGTTGGTGATTTAGTCTTGTGCTTGAATTCTAAAGTGAAGTGCGACAATCTTATTTTTGAAAATTAAAATTTTTCTGGACTTTATTTTGATGCAAGTATATAAAAGCACCATTATGGTATATTATTGACCTCGGGCCGTACATCTCGGGCGCATGTGACTAGAGGCAAGCTTCCGGCGTTGTTGTGGACCCTGGATAACAAAATTCACAAATAAGCACCAATGGTGCTTGTTCGTTTAGGTTCTAGAATGACATCCGTCGTACTTGTAATTATAGTGGGTGGGGGAACGTTAAGAGGAGAGGATACATAACCCTCCTCCTTATACTATAGCAAATGCTATATAAATTTTCTTAGGGCCTGTAGCTCAGTTGGTTAGAGCGCTCCGCTCATAACGGAGTGGTCGCAGGTTCAAGTCCTGCCGGGCCCACCATTATTCTTTGGTCCATACCGAAGAGATAGGTAACAAATTATACTAACTTCATAACAAATTAAGCTGACTTCTTAGATCTTTCATTAAATAGGTTATAAAACCCCATAAATTAAACCTCTAAGTTAATAGTATTATTATTATGGCTGTTTCTAGGGCCACAGTACTTCTGGTGGCAGGGACATCAAAATCGCTTCGACATTACCATTTGTAGCAAGACCAAAGCTAGTACCACGATCATATAGTAAATTAAACTCCACATATCTTCCGCGCTTTATAAGCTGATGCCGTCTTTGCTGATCATTCCATGCTAGGTTCATCTTTGCTCTAACAATTTCTGGATATATTTGAAGTATTGTCCTGCCGATATCTTTCGTAAAAGCAAAATCTTTCTGGAAGTCACTCGATAGATAGTCGTAAAATATACCGCCAATACCTCTGGGCTCATTCCTATGTTTTAGGTAAAAATATTCGTCACACTGTTTTTTAAAGTCAGGGTAATAATCTGGGTTGTGTTTATCGCACGCATCTTTAAATGCTTGATGAAATTTAGCACTTTCGTTTGCATCTTCATACATCGGTGTTAAATCACTGCCCCCTCCAAACCAACTTTTTGTTGTTTCGATATAGCGCGTATTAAAATGAACAGCTGGCACGAGCGGTGAGCACATATGAGCTACTAATGAAATACCGGTAGCAAAAAATTGTGGGTCTTGCTCTGCACCAGGAATTTGTTTTCTCATTTGCTCAGAAAATTCACCATGTACCGTTGAAACATTAACCCCTACTTTTTCAAAAACATTACCGTGCATGATAGACATAACCCCACCACCACCGCCTTCTCTTTGCCAAGCTTTGCGTTCAAATGAAGCTGGCTTTAATGCAAATTCCTTTTCTATATCTTCAAATGCAGCGCAAATTTTGTCTCTTAATGATTCAAACCAGGTTGCTGTTATAGCTCTCTTATTTTCCATAAGTGTCATAGTCGTTAAATTTCTATTTTATCTCTATAATATATACGCTAATTCAATTCAAATGACTATACCACGCATTTTTTATTATTTGAGGGAGGCAGTATGGTTTTACTATAACTAAGTCAAACCTAATATCATATCCATTATATTGCTGATGTTTTGCGACAAACAATTCTGCGGCTTGGGTAATTCTTTGTTGTTGATTATCGGAAACTATACCGTCATGTATGCCATATTTTCTAGCTTTGACTTCGATAAATACTAGCTGTTTACCACGTTTCATAATGAGGTCTATTTCCCCGACATAAGATTTATACCTGTGGTGCAGAGGTTGATAAAATCTTATTACATAACATATAAGTACAAAATATTCAGCTAATATGCCTAAGTTGTAACGTATCATTTTTTAAAAAGAGGTTTGTGGTTTATAGTAAATTAGCTTGAAGTAGGGATAGTTAATTTACTATAGATTTGCTTCAAGTAGTTGTCTAACGGTATCACGCATTATGTAAATTACTATCAAAAATATACTAGATGTAAACATGATGTAAAAAGCAGGGGAATAATAGACTCCCGTTACTTCAACAAGCCAGCGCGAAATAGCTGCAGATGTTCCGCCACATAAAGCTATTCCAAGATTATAACTAAACGCTACGCCTGAGAATCGTTGATCAGGAGAAAATAAGGAAATAATAAATATATAAGCAGTACCAGCAAGCATTCCGCCAAGTATTGCCAGAATAGTCAAGGCAATAATTTGTTGTATCATTTCTTCACATGAAAGTAACATAAAGCAAGGAAGAGCTAAGATAACTACCGCTGCTGAAGATAAAGCAATCATCTTAAACCGGCCAATTTTGTCTGAGATATGGCCTGAAAGAGGCATAGCGGACATCATTACAATTGATGAGTAAGCAAGATATGATCTAGATGTAGTATCATCAAAATGCAATATATTACAATGATAAATGGTAATATATGTTTTTATTAAATATACCACGCTACTTGCGCTAGCTCCAAGGCACACAGTAATAAACATAGAGCTTTTTGCAGTTGCCAGAACATGAAAAAAAGGAGATTTAAGGGTCTTCTTTTTTTCTGCAAGCATTTCGAAGATAGGAGTTTCAGAAACTCTAAGTCTAAAGTAAAAACCTACCAACCCCATCAAGCCCCCTAGGATAAAAGCAAATCTCCATGCAAAATCTAGGTAGGGAAAGAAATGAGCAAGTATAATACCAACTATAGTGGCAAGCAGGGTGCCAGCTATGTTTGAGGCGTGCACTATTCCTGCTGTGAAACCTGGTCTCAAATTTTGATAATGCTCGAGAATGAATATCGCTGCTCCGGCTCCCTCTCCACTAATGCATAAGCCTTGTAGCAAACGCATAAAAACTAATGTGGCAGGGGCTAAGAATCCTATTTCGGAGTAAGCAGGGATCAAGCCCATAGTGAAAGTTGGTATTGTCATACCTAACATCGAGGCGATAAGGGAGACTCTTCTTCCATGCTTATCTGCAATATAACCAAATATTATTCCACCAATTGGCCTGGTAACAAACCCTACAGCAAATACTGCAAGACTCGATAGAACTTGAACAATTTCTGAATCACCAGGGAAAAAAGTTTTGCCGATTGCAAGAGCAAATACTGCATATACAGTAAAATCATAATATTCCAGTACATTGCCGGAAATTGCTGATAAAAAAATGGACCTGCGTTTGTTCATTAATAGCTATTCCATAACCATATAGTGGTAACGCCAGGTTCGTTATCCAACACTGGCGTTAGTAATGAAAGGGATTATAGTGCACAAAATGAATTTGTGAAATGAAAATTTACTTCAACCCCAGGCATTGCTAAATAAGTATAGATAATTCATCAGCAGTGTTTTTGCAAAAACTCTGGATGGCAAGGAGCCTGGAAGGCGATGTAGCCAGAAGGGTTATCCTGAAACTAAGTGCAGGATTGACTCGTTGTGTTGGCCACGCTCTCAAGCTGACCGCTCGCCATTGTAAGTCTAAAAAGTGATATAATGAGATTGAAGTTAATATAGACAATGAATTATATTAAATATCAAAATCGAATTTACTATCAATATATGGCTCTCTGATCAAGGTAAACTGCCACCAGAATTTTTCGTTTGGGGCAAAGCCATGGCTTTGCATAATTTCTCTCAGGAGCTTGCGGTGAGATTGGGCTTCTTCAGGAATTGCTGTATTTGAATATGAAGATAAAGGATCAAAAGTATCGTATGAAGTGCCCATTTCAGCGGTACCATCATTTAGATATATAATGTCTTTCTGGCCTTTGTAGGATCTTTTCTGCTGTTTACACGGAGTTACCAATTTATTTTTAAGTGCAATAATGCTAACGTCTACGGTGCTGCCACGCACATGATCATATTTAGCTTCGAGATATCCAGCTTCTTGCAGGGCTGTTTTTGTAAGATGCGGATAATAAGTGTCTTTGGTGTCAAAGCTCTGTTCTCGCAACCAGGAATTGAACTTCTCGTGAGCTTTGAGTGGGTGATATGCATCGTAAATTACAAGAGAATAGCCGTGCATCATTAAGTCTTCTTGGACATTCCTTAAAGCATCAGCTGCATCAAGAGTAACTATAGCTCTTCCTCTGCTACAGCCTGATATAGGCGTGCCAATAAAATTTTCATTTTGATGATATTTGAGATTAATTACTATAGACGGATCAACATCGCTTAAATAAACAAACCCGCTTTTGAGTTCTGGATCTGCATTATTGCCCAAGCATGCTGTAGTAAAAGAAATAATTAATAGGGTAATAGACTTCTTTCCAAACTCTATTACTGAATGCAATTGTGTCATCATTCTCTATCCTTATTTTTACAAATCTGTTCAGAATTAAGAATAAAGGATAATGATAGTTTATTACAGAAAAATTAATTAAAACTGAAATAGTAATTTAAAAAGAGTTCTTAGTTGTTGGTTACCTAAAATTTGCAGCATAGCTCTTTTTGGGAGTTTTAGGTTTTTTTGGAGTAATGATTTCATACGTTAGAGCTTTTTTATTAGCAAAAATAATAGCTTGCTCTAGAGTTGGAAAGAAAATCTTTAGTTCATTGGACATATCGATTGAAGAAGTTCTGCCCATAGTAGTTTCCTTAAATTGGCAGTTAGGTTGTTTGACAAACTCGAGTAACCATTTATTATTACCATCTGCTGATTGCATTGCTGATCTGGTAGGTTTGAAAATTCTGGCTTGCATGTGAAAAACAAATAATGTTTAATTAACTAAAAACAATTTTATCCCATGACCCAATCTAAAGCTATTGAAAAAATGAGTTTTGAATCCGCTCTTGCTGAACTCGAAGAAATTGTAAGAAAAATTGATACAGGTCAGGAGGATCTCGCAAACGCTGTTGAGAGTTTTGAACGTGGAGTATTGCTCAAAAAACACTGTGAGTCGATGTTGCAAAATGCTAAGTTAAAAATTGAGAAGATCACAAGCGCAACTGATACAGAAGTACATACCGTTGAGGTGGAACTATAACGCTAGTTTTGGATAACGAAACATACCCATTTTGTCCCTTTTTTGCTGTAAAAAACACATTTTTCTCAAAATAGGGATAGCTATTTTATCAAAAAATGTATATATTTTCGCTAAAAAACTGCCTAAAATTGTGCATATCTCTTATCCAAAGCTGGCGTTATAGTGCTTGTTAATAGGTTTTTGAAAATAAAATTAATTGCTATCGTTTCTTTAGCAGTAATCGCGATCACTCTGGCCAATATTATTGGTGGCTATTTATTTCTGCCTGGGCAACTTGCAGAGAAGAAAATTGTCATTGTTAAATCGCGCCTTTCTATTCATAAAATTAGCATAGTTCTTGAGCAAGAAGGTATAATAAAGCATAGGCATTTATTTGAGGTTATTAGTAAAATATATGGGCTGTATAAACCACTAAAGAGTGGCGAATATGAATTTACAAAAGCTATCTCACCGTATCAAGTGCTTGCAAGACTAGCAAGTGGCAGATCAGTAGTTCACCGGCTTGTCATTACCGAAGGGCAAACGGTTAATGAGATTATTGCAAAAATAAATGCGGAAGATAGGTTGTTTGGACAAATTAATCTCAATATTCCAGAAGGGTACCTCATGCCTTCAACTTATTTTTATACATATGGTGACTTGCGCGAAAAAATTATTGATGAAATGCGCAAGGAGATGTCAAAGGCGCTAGATACGGTTATGCTAAAGCTCAAAGATGACTCTCCTTTAAAGACTAGGAAAGATGTACTTATTTTTGCTTCTATAGTGGAAAAAGAAGCTGGTAATGAAACAGAGCGTCCAATGATAGCAGGAGTATTTATCAATCGTTTGAAGAAAGGAATGAAGCTTCAAGCGGATCCAACGGTTATTTATGCTGTAACTGAAGGGAAATATAAGCTGAATCGTGCATTATCTCGCACGGATCTGCGAATTAATTCAAACTATAACACATACAAAATAGCAGGGCTTCCACCAGGGCCAATTGCTTGCCCCGGTATGGCATCACTTGAAGCCACAGTGCTACCCGCAAAAACTGACGCCCTATATTTTGTTGTTGATGGCAATGGCGGACACAACTTTTCTCGTACACTCCAGGAACACAATCTTCATGTGCAGAAATTTAGGCAGAGCGCGAAGGAGCAGGTTAATTAATGAGAAATTAGAGGTATAGAAACCAGTCATGACTTAGTCCGTTGCCTGAGATCCTGAGCCGAAGGCAAGACGTAGCCCCATAAATTCAGGATGCCCTGTTATCTAAGAATAAAGTCAATTTTATTCCCAATCATAATGTCAACGCTATCAGTTGATGAAGGTGCTGGAACGAACTCCGTTTTAATCTCGATAAACTGATTTGGCGACATGTCTATATTAGTATGATCATCAATAAGTGATTTAACAATTCTATTATTCTTATCGAAGAGTCTGATTCTGACTAAAGGCATTCTAACTGTTGTCTCAGCAGCATTATGGATTTTATAGCTAACAGTGATCTTTTCAAGATCTTGTTGGTTTTGTATTTGAACATCTTTAATACTTAATTTGCTGTTATTAAGGAGTGTATTAATTCCAAGCCCATTTGGAAAAACCATAATAAGCATGAAGATTATAAGTCCTATCATTACAACAGGCATAGCATAAAGATATGGTTGAATTTTAATTGGCAAAAGAGCTGGTAAGTTTATGCCATTGCCTAAAGGAGTTGCTGTGATTGGTTGCGTTAGTAGCGGTTCAATTCTTATCTGGTCAGTCAGTTTTTGATGCCAAATATGAGAACATTTTGAGCATTTAACTTTTCTGCCATGTTTGCCAATTTGTTCTGGCGTTACCACAAATTTTGTATCACATTCTGGGCAGGCGATATACATATATTATATACTAAATTCAAATAAGTTTAGCTTCCCAAAATGTATTCTTAGTACATCAATTTTGCAAAGATTCGGCTGTGCTTGCTTACACTTGTAAGACCCGCATCCTCGCTTTGAAATTAACGTACCAGAATACATTTAGCTTTGCTATACATAATTTCGACAAAAACTATTTACGTAAGAATAAAATACAGCTATTTATATTTGTATTCAACCTTAAAAAGATAAGATATCGCTACTCATGAAAAATTATATTACAGCAATTGAAGAGCTTTGGCAAACAAGAGACACTCTGAACAAAAATGCGGAACGATTTGCTCAAGGTAAGTGCATTATAGATGATATAATTTCCCTACTTGATCAAGGCAGCATTAGTGTCAGTTATAAAACAGATGGTAAATGGCTCGTTAACGAATGGGTAAAAAAGGCAATATTGCTTAGTTTTAAAACATCAGAAATGAGGGTTTTTGACGGAAATTTTACCAAATGGTATGACAAAATTGAGCCAAAATTTACTGGTGGAGATGAAGAAAAAATTAAGCAATCTGACTCTAGGTTTGTACCAGGTGCTTATATCAGAAAGGGATCATATATAGGGAAAAATGTTGTAGTTATGCCCTCGTTTATTAACATCGGGGCTTATGTTGGAGATGGCACATTGATTGATACATGGGCTACAGTTGGATCGTGTGCTTATATTGGTAAAAATTGTCACATATCTGGCGGAACAGGTATTGGTGGGGTGCTTGAGCCGTTGCAATCTAGCCCTGTCATTATTGAAGACAATTGCTTTATCGGTGCAAGATCAGAAATTGCTGAAGGAGTTCTTGTTGAAGAAGGTTCGGTTATTAGTATGGGTGTTTTTATTGGTGCATCTACTAAGATAGTCAGCCGCAGCACAGGTGAGATCATTTTTGGTAAAGTGCCAGCTTACTCTGTTGTCGTGCCCGGTTATTTGCCGGCAAAAGAACAAGGAATACCAGGGCTTTCATGTGCCGTGATAATTAAACAAGTAGATCAAAAAACCCGCCTAAAAACAAGCATCAATGAACTGCTTAGAGAATAGAATTACTTTTCCTTTCTCCAGAAGTCTTCTCTCTAAATAAACTCTTCGTTGATCCTGTAATTTTTATCACTGATAATGACTCCACATGCTCAGTATTTTTATTATTTTTTCTTCTTCAAATATTTCATAAACTAATCGATGTTGTAAATTAATTCTAATGGAACGCTTACCAACTAGATCACGTGAAAGTTCTTTGCTATTTAATGGTATTGGATTAATAGATAAAGCCTCACATAATTTTATTGCCTTATTCCCTAGTTTAGCAGCTTTTAATTTTTGTATGTCTTTAGCCGATCTTTTAGTGTATTCCAAGGTATATGTCATTTCCACACTTCTTCATGACTAAGACACTCTTCTAAAGGTTCTTTGCTAGCCTCAAGAATTCTTTCCACTAAACCAGGTACTGAGTATATGAAAAGAGTTTCTTGCATAGAATCGTAATCTTTCTTAGATATAATTACGGCATCATTACGCTTTCCCTTTATGTAAATTGGTTTATGGGTGTGGTTGGTTTCGTCAATCAGATTAAATAATTTTGCTCTTGCTTGAGTGCTAGTGTAAATCCTCATAATAGTATCCTAAACAAATTATATGCTTAGTGTACCATATTGCGTACATAATGACAATAGCTTAATTTACTATGTAATCAATATCCATAGAAATCTTCAGCTTCTCTTATTGCTTTAGTAAACAACCTAAAGAAATTATCCGTGGTTTTATTAGCCAGTTCCTCTGCTTTTATACCTTTTAGTTCTGCCAAAAATTCAACTACATATTTAGTGTAAGAAGGCTCGTTGGTTTTACCTCTTTTGGGAACAGGAGCAAGGTAGGGAGAATCCGTTTCAACAAGCAATCGATCGAGTGGTACATGCTTGATTGCTTCTTGTAGTGATTCAGCATTTTTAAAAGTAACAATACCAGAAACTGAAATATATAAGCCAAGGTCTAGCATTTTAGTAGCAAATTCTTTCGATGATGTAAAGCAATGAATTAATCCAGGAAACTCTTTACGTTTCTTGTGATTTGCAATTATGTTTGCTGTATCTTCTTCCGCATTACGCGAGTGAATAATTACAGGCAGCCCATTTTCCTGTGATGTTATGATATGCTGCTCAAATGATTTTCTTTGCAAAGAGTGATGCTCAAGGTCTTTATTATAAAAATAATCGAGGCCAGTCTCGCCAAGTCCTATAACTTTATCATCGGAGCTAAGTTTGAGTAATTCTGCTGAAATAGGCACTATTTCAACTTCACTTGGATGAATGCCAACGGATGCATATACATTGTCAAATTTCTTTGCTAGGCTAAGAATATTTTCAAAATTATCCAGCCTTGTGCATATTGTTTGCAAGTACTTTACCCCAGACTCTTTGGCACGGTTTACGATATTGTCTGTGGTATCGTAATCGAGTAGCATGTCTAGATGACAATGGGAATCTACAATAATCATTTTTCAAATCTCGGAAATATAGGGCTTGGCTGCATGAGCGCAGAAGATGGCTTTAGCGCATATTCTTTAGTTAAATTAGCGAATGATCTTTGGTTATTTGGCACGTTTAGCTGATCAATCATTTTTGATGCTGAATCTGGAATGAATGGCTGCAACATGATGCTAATAAATCTCAGAGACTCGAGTAAATTATATAGTACTTGATGCATCTTAATTGTATCTGTATTTTTAAGAGCCCATGGAGCTTCTTTGTCTATATAAATATTAGCTTGCTCACTGATGTGAATAATATTATCCAGAACTTTATTTATTTGAAATGCTTCCATAGCGGCAATATTTTGTTGCTGAATTGATAAAATATCAATCAACAGAGGAGTATTATACGCTTCATCAATATATGATTGTGATACGGGTGGAACATTTCCGTTGCAATGCTTAAATACAAATGAACTGGTGCGCTGCAAAAGATTGCCGATCTTATTAGCAAGCTCACTATTATTGCGCATAATCAAGTTTTCCTTTGAAAAATTACCATCATTACCAAAAGTTACTTCTCGCATTAAGAAATATCGAACTTGGTCAAGACCAAATTCTTCCACTAAGCTAAACGGGTCGATTACATTGCCTATGGATTTAGATATTTTTTGTCCTTCATTCGTCCACCAACCATGAGCCACAATTGACCTTGGTAAATCAAGGCGAGCTGCCATCAAAAATGCCGGCCAATATACTGCATGAAATCTGAGTATATCTTTACCAACGACATGCGCTGAAGCTGGCCAATATTTTTTGTACTGATTCTCTTTATCAGGATACCCTAGCGCTGCGATATAGTTTGTCAGAGCATCAAGCCAAACATAGATTATATGCTTTTCATTATCTGGAACTGGAATTCCCCAGCTAAAACTAGTACGTGAGACTGATAAATCTGTCAGTCCGCTTTTGACAAAGCTAATTACTTCGTTTCGTCTTGATTCAGGAATAATAAAGTCTGGATGGCCTTCATAATATTCAAGGAGTTTGTCCTGCCATTTTGACAATTTAAAAAAGTAACTTGGTTCTTCGACCCATTCTACTGGTGCGCCAGTCGGAGCTAGACCTTCTTCAGTCAATTCTTTCTCGGAATAAAATGCTTCATCTCTGATTGAATACCAGCCAGAATATTTTCCAAGATAAATATCGCCACTTTCTACTAGTTTTGCCCAAAAGTGACGTACTGCTTCCTTATGCCGCTCCTGGGTAGTTCGTATAAAATCATCATTAGAGATATTCAGTGTTTGCATCATTTGACGAAATGTCGCTGATGTTTTATCAGTAAATTCCTGTGGCGGTAGGCCATATTTTTCAGCTGACTTCTCAACTTTCTGGCCATGTTCATCTGTACCAGTTAAGAATTTTACATCCTTGCCAGCCAAGCGCATAAATCTGCTTACTACATCACAAGATATGGTTGTATATGCATGTCCTATATGCGGCACATCATTAACGTAATAAATTGGTGTGGTAATGTAAAAGCTTTCTGCGACAGACATTATATATAATCTAAAGTTTAGTGATATAATACCAAATCCCATTCTTAAATATCCTTATCAATTTTGTGGGACTCGGCTGTGCTCACGTAGTAATCTTCAGCTAGCGCAGCCTCACCCTGAAATCAATAAGTCTAATTTAATTCAGGATTTGGTATAAGATAGTAGTTTTAAACCACAATATTATCAAGTTAATTCACTAATCTTTAAAGCTTCGTTGATAGCCATCAGAAGGTCGGATTGTTTATAAGGTTTGTATAGCATACTAACATTAGTAGTAACATGTTTTTTCAGTTCTTCTTCTTGAGAGGCAAGGCCACTTTGAAAAACAAATGGTACGTTGGTAAATCGCTCATCGTTCTTTAATCTGGAATATACCTCGTAGCCATTTATGTCAGGTAGCATGATATCAGACAAAACCAGAGCTATGCTGCTTGCATATCTTTTTGCTAGATCGATTGCCTCATTTCCTGAGTAAGCAACAACTAGCTTGTAATCAGTAAAGTTAGGAATAATTAGTTCCGCTAGAGTGTGGCAGATTTTTTCATCATCGACAAATAATATTGTGTTTCTTTTCTTCATGCATTTACTTCGTAGGAATAGAGAATTCTATCGTAGAACCTTTATCTGAATTGTTTGAGGCAAAAATTTTACCATTATGAGCCTCAACAATTTCTCGACATATCGTAAGACCAAGCCCAGTACCCTCTACTTCTTGATTAATAGAGCCACGATTAAATGGTTCAAATATACTCGTTAGTTCTTCTTTGCCAATTCCTCTTCCTTCATCTTTTACAGAGATGATGCAACTATCCATGTTGCCAACTTTACCTAGCTGAGCAGAAACAGTGATTTTTCCTTGATCTGAATAATTTACCGCATTCAAAATTAGATTTGAGAGCAGTTGATTGATCCAAAATTTGTCTGCCATCGCGTAGCATTTGTTATCGTTTGTCTCAAAATCAATTGTTATTTTATTTTTCGTAAGGTTCAAATTTTTACATCTCTCAACTGCGTATTTTGTAGTTTGTATAAGATCAATTTTGTCAAAATGAAATTCTAGTTCATCTTTGTCGCTAGGACTGTTTAGAATTGAATTTAATAGAGCGGTGAGGTTGCTACTTGCTTCAACAATAATAGATAAACATTTCTCTATTTCAAGATCACCTAAATCGTTCCAGTTGTCCAAGAGATAACTTGATATACCGCTGATTCCATGAATTGGAGTTTTTAATTCATGACTTAATTTAGATAAAATTGAAACCTTAATATCAGCTTTTGGCGTAATATCTTCAAGTAATAATGGTCTAATTTTCTGCCTCATAATTACTAAGTAATTTTTAAAACCTATATTGTATCGACTTTAGATTTAGAACAACAGCCTGTTAAACCTTAAGGTTACAATATATCAATATATAGATAATTTTATTACATATAACCCCAACTGTGTTTAAGGATTCAATTTTAGTAACTGATCTAATGAGGGTTTATCAGTACGGATTTGGTAACTAATAAGTCCTGCAAACAAGTGAGTAAATGCATTAATTGGAGACCTATGC
>CANNHR010000010.1 GCA_947505405.1 Rickettsiales bacterium | reverse complement strand
TAGGTCTCCAATTAATGCATTTACTCACTTGTTTGCAGGACTTATTAGTTACCAAATCCGTACTGATAAACCCTCATTAGATCAGTTACTAAAATTGAATCCTTAAACACAGTTGGGGTTAATATAGGTTTTGAAAAATGTGCAAAGGCTGGCTCTCCTATCCATCCTAATCCTAAGGAAGCTAGAGTAATACCGAGCTGACAAGCTGAGAGATATGAATCGAGATTTTTATGAATCTTAGCAAGGATAACTCCACTCAATCCTTTCTTCGCTAGAATCTCTATCTTTGTAGTACGCAACCGTACCATAGCAAATTCTGCTGCAACAAAAAAACCATTTAGTACTACAAGAAGAAGTGCACATATAATAGATAGTGAGGTTATCATTTTTGTTACCTGCTTTATAAATAATTGTTTGCAAGAAGTCTATTAATTTTTAGCTACGCACCCTTTTAATAGCTCTATCATTTCCAGGTACTTCTTACAGAATAACTCCACCCTAGATCTGTTGCCATCTTCACTTACCCAATTTTCAGACTCTAATTTAATAATTTTTTTATTGAACTTCTTGTACACGCTATCGTCTTGACTTGAGTCAATAACTATACATTGAGGTGTTTCATTACCTAGGATATATTCAATATCACTATAATCCTTCAAACTTGAATGAGTTTTTTGATATAACTTAACAACGCCACTATCAATACCATTGAAAAAATGCTCAAAACTATCACTAACCACTACTACATCTTTAATCGAAGATAATTCGTGCTCTTTAAGCTGAATTAGTGACTTAATTTTAGCACGAGCTTTATTTTTGTTTGACTCGATTACTAGTTTAAGCTCAGGTATTTCTTTTATAAGAGCTTCTGCAAGCTCCTCATGAAAGGCCAGAACATTATTAAGGTCAAGCCAAAAGTGCCAGTTTATTGCATCCTTGTCATCTTGAAAGTTCAACGATCCAAAATCGCTAATTTTTACGACTTTACCTTTAAATTTCTCAGCTAGCTTTGCAGCGAAGCTATCAAAGCCCTCATCTATATAAATCAATATTTTTGCATCAAAGATTTTCTGTTTATCAGAGGGTTTCATCTGATAATGATACGGGCAACCAGATGAGACATTAATTGCAATCACTTCAGCTTCGTCCTGGGTAAGCATAGAGACCAAGCTAGCAATCGGCGTGATGCTAGTTACTATTTTAGGCTTCGCATTAGCTGAAAAACTACTAATCAAAATCAATGATAGTAGTAATTTATATTTCACAATTTTTTACCAGATCTATAAGTTCTTTTTTATTTAAAGCAAAATCACTTTTTATCCATTTATGCTTCAAGTTCTTTATTAAGCTACCAAGTTTTTTTCCAGCATAACCTAGTTTTATCAGATCATTTCCATTGATCGGAAACTTAGGAATCTCTCGATTCTTCCACCTTGCGAATAAATCATAAACAATTTTATTATCATCAAGCAAAGCAGCTGTGAAAACAAAATAACCAGTAAACGACTTTTCTTCAAGCCAAATTGTTTTTAATAATGTAGCCACAGATTCTTTATCTAACGATTTTTTTAGCTGTAAAAGTTTTGTTACTACCAGTGCGGATGATCGAGAAAACTTCAATTCCAATAATTTTTTCAAAGATACATTAAACAAGATTGCATACATAACGTTCAGATCAAGAGGTATGTTAAACAACTTCGCCACATTTATAGCTTTTAGGTGCAAGGACTGATCATATATGGTAACAGGAAAAATAGCCTGCGTAATGCCTGAATCGTACATTGTTGCCAAAACATATGGGCTGCGCTCACATGATAATATGATATCCATTTCATGTTTTATTCTCTCACCTGAGAGCAGATGTAATTTATCTTTAAATCTTACGCAGGCTTCAAGAGCATCTTTATTTATTTCCTTAGAATACTTACAGGAAAACCTGAAGAATCTAAGTATTCTGAGATAATCTTCCCGAATTCTCTCATCAGCATTCCCAATAAACACAACTTTGTGATTATTTAGATCATCAATACCACCGAAATAATCGTATATTTCCTGTTTTATCGGACAGTAACTAAGAGCGTTGATCGTAAAATCTCGACGCTGAGCATCTTCTCTAAAATCATTACTATACTCAACATAAGCACGCCTACCATCACATGATAAGTCCTTTCTTAAAGTGGTGATCTCAAAAACTTCTTTATTCATTATGGCCGAAACTGTGCCAAATTTTATGCCAGTAGGGATGACTTTAACTCCATGAGCTTCCAAAGCCTCAGTTACTTGTAAGGGAGTAAAATCAGTTGCCATATCTATGTCTTTTATAGTCCGTTCAAGCAATGTATCTCTAACAACACCGCCAACAAGCCTCACTTGCGCCCCAGCACGGGTCAGGAATTTGATGATTTTCAGATAATTTTTTGATTTTATATTTAGAACTTGCTTCAGCCTTTTCATACCTATTTAATTTAGGAAAGTGGTACCATAGTTTCATTTAAATAAAGAGTTCTAAATGGCTCCGCATGCCTTCGGCCCGTGATAAGCGTGACTAACAAATATAGTAATTCACATTGAATTAGATGAGTATATACCGGTGTAATTGTCGCACCTAGCGAAGGCAGGAATCCAGAAAATCAATAACTTACGCTAGTAAAGTTTGTTTTTTGAGTCATTAGAAAGGCTAATGACAAAATGTAAGTTACTGGATCCCGGATCCGGCGTTCGAGCTAATTGCTCTCACTGGTCCGGGATGACATCGCACATTTATTCCGGACACTAGTGCGCCTGGAGCGGGAACTGACATCCAGAATTGCACCTAATTCAACTCAAGTTCACTATAGTTAAATGTTGCTACGTTCAAGCATTGTATTAAACGCCTTTTCTCCAGCATTAGCAATAGTAATTGAAGCTACAAGGCTTTCGAGCAATGTCTTAGCTATCCCCGTCAATTCTACTAAATCTCCTTTAAACTCTTTCAGAGTCGCTGAAGCAGTGTTTATATCTGCTAGATTCACACCTTTTGCGTGCTCAAGCTTTTCTATTTCAAGACCAATAAGAACTTCTGTCTCCCCGCGCGCGAGTCTTTGATCGTTCTGAGCAACACCAATATCATCAATAGTAACGGCAGGAATACCAGGACCACCGACAACAACACCGGTTTTAACCATATTTAGGTAACCTATCGTTTTAACCATAGCATCCATACCAGGGTAAAGGAAGCCTTGCTTCACTTCATGCTGTGATGAAGCCGTTACTACCGTTACGTCTTTGCCAGCATCACTATAATTATTTACTAAAACATTGCCATTAACAACGTTGCTTTGATTTTTTAAACTAATTGGGACTCTGTTACCCGTAATCGGATCAATGACTGACAACGGATCAGTAAACGGATCATTACCACCAAATATATATTCACCTGATTGGTTTTTGCTCCGCATAATTCGCTCAATTTCTCCTAAAGCTCTATCGGCTTTCTGAGCATCTGTGCCAGATGGCGCAGCGTTTTGCGCTAATTCTTGGTGAAATTTAAGCATCACCTTATTAATATCAATAAGTGCTTGTTGCTGTGGTTTAAGTTTACCTTCAGCTACTTGCAGCGTTGTCTTACTTGCTTCAGTTTTTAACAGTACGGCCTGAGCATTATCAAATCTTATTGATAATCCAGTAGCATCAAGCTGAGCTCGTGAGTCAAATTTTTGTCCAGTAGTCACGTTATTTAGCGCATCTTGGACTTGATTAGAGAGGTCACTAATGCCTCGACGCTTCCCAGGAGCTGAATTTAATATATCAAGCGTTGATGTAATGTTATTTCCTATAGTTGTCATATTATTTATCTCGTAAAATTTAGTAAATTATTTTTCTTTTACAATCCTGAACTTGGTTGGGCTTCGCCTGCCTTCGGCCTAGGATCTCTTTCCATTGCTCAGCATCTCCTCTTATTGCCTTAGATCACGGGTCAAGCCCGGGATGACTTTAAAAAGAAAATTATTTAAACATAATATCTTCAGTTTTTACCAATGTGTTTTGCAACATACTGAGCAAATGAGATAGAGTTGACATAAATCGTGCTAAGTCTAGAACCCTTAAATACTCTTGCTCTTTGCTAATACCAGACTCTTTTTTAATCTGCGCATTAGTCCGCTCTAAGACAATTGTTGCAACATCTGATTCAATCTTTGCTTCATTAACAACATCAGACAACAAACCCGTAACAATAGTTGCAAGGCCTGACAATGTCGCAACCGTATTAGGTAGCGCACCATCTGCTGCAATAGTAACAAGCTCTGTCTGTAGTTTGCTTAAATCTTCAATAACTTGCTGATTTAGTGGCTTCATAGTATAGCTAAATACCGATGAAGCTGCAACTTTATTTGTGCCAGCTATTCCATTTCCAGCATTTAGATTCTGAGCTACATTAACAGCAAGGGGGCCAATGCCATTTATATCTACAGTAGCACCACCAGCTAAGTTCGATGCAACAGTAATCGCATTACCTCCCGTTCCAGCAGCTTTTGCCTCAATAACTAAACTACCCGCGTTATTCGTTGCTAAAACAAGCCCCCTCAGCTGTGGATGAGCGTTTATTCTATTGACCAAACCATTTGGTCCAAAAAGTCCATCAGCAAGCAAAACTTCGTCCGGATTAGGTGGAGCAACTGCCAAAACAGCTACAAAAGTAAACGCAACAGGAGGAAGTGCACCAATACCAGTTATGGTTACTGTATCGCCTGCAGCTAATACACCGCCACCGAAAACTAACGTGGCTTTGGCTTTTACATCACCAACAGTATGAGCCATTTCTACTCCATCGTCTCGCTTCGCTCTGCCAAGCGATAATTTGCTCACATCATCAACTATTTCCTGGCTAACCTTTAGTTCTCCTATTCGATCATCGAATTTAAATAAATCACTAAATCCAAACATAGAACCAAAATTTCCACCCTGCACCACCAGTCTGTATGAATCATCGTTAGTCGCAATAACAAGCTTACCACTCAGACCTGAATTAGGATCTATTTCTATACCATTATCGTCAACAAGTTTTGCCCTTGCAACACCCGAATGCCCCGTTAAAGGAACTGGATTAAATGCACCAGTAGTCGCTCCAGGAATCGTACTATCAAAAGCAATTCTGTCATTTACAACAGCTAATGGATTCACAGGAAACGAAACTGTACCTTCTGAGACTATACCATTTTCACCAGTAATCCTTACTCTTAAGGTGATAATTCTAGGAGCAGTGGCTCCTTGTACCTTAATATTTTTGCCAGTAGCTGTATTTGTATCTTTGTCTAATCTAAACGATGCAGGCAGCTGATCAGTTGCCACAACTTGTTGATTTCCTCCGCCAATATCTTCCGAGCGCGCTTCAAGTATCTCAATATCGCTGAAAAAATGCGAATTTCCTTGTAGATCAAGATCAAAGGTAAAACTATTACCATCCATCGGATTTACCGGACCTCTTGCACGTAGCTGGATATTGTTGAGCAAATATTCTCCAGGCACTTGAACAGGAATTAGAGAACCATCAGTAATCCCACCAATTGCAGCTCTTGGCCTTGAATGGGCAAAATCTAGTTTTTCATTCAGCTCTTTGATCAAATCTGATACCGTCGCTTTCCCGCTTAGCGACGTAGTAGCAAGATTCTTCATATCAATTGTCATAGAGTTCAACCTACCTGCTCCACCACGAAGCTGGTTACCTTCTTTACTGACAAAATGAATGGTAAATGGATCGCCCCACTCAAGCTCTTCTGTCCTACTGACTTTAAGTGAACTTTCAAAATAATCTTTTGGCGGGAAAGGTGAGCCATCATTATGAATGGCATTTAACTTATCACTAAAATTACGCCCTAATGCTTTAATTGTATTACCAGCTTGAGGAAGAACTTTATCTCTCAGATCAATAAAAGCAGCCCATTTTCCGCCGCTAATAGACATTGTTGGATCATCACTTCCGCCAATAAAAACCCTTGAATGTGTTTGCTTACCATTTCCTCCAAACTGATTAATAAATAAAGGTGGATAGTCGGTATTTTCGATTATAGCGTCAACAGTTAACACTCCACCGTAACTAAACTGAGAATAATAATCATTACCAACTAGTAATTCTCCGGTAGATTTTGCTTGGATATTAACAGTTCCGCCAGCACCATAACTTATTTTAATATCAAAATTCAGCGCTAATTCTCGTACCAGTTGATCTCTTTTATCATGAAGTCTGATTGGAGACGAGCTAATCAGCATTTGCTGATTTAAGTTAAAAATTGCTTTTATAGTACCGCTTGCCGAATGAGCACTTTGTTTTAGCCTTTTATCCGCTTCAAGCCTTAAATCCGTTACTTTCTCAGAAGCATCGGTAATTGCCGAACTAACCTCCTGGGCTTTATTGATAAACGCCTGTCTCATCGAGTGGCCACTGCTTGATTCCAGAATTTTTGCTTGAGTAAAAAAACTATCTATAGTTTTTACAAGCCTTGATACCGAAGGGTCCTTTTCACCGCCAATTACGGATTGTAGAGAACTTAAGAATTCAGTATATATATTATTATTTTCTAGTCTTGTAACCTGCTCAATGTAAGCCTTCTCTTGCAAAGGATTCACCGATCTACTTTCAACAAGGCTTGTTCTGTGGGCTTTGCTCCCGCCTATTTGGTCAATTTGTAGAGATGTACTAATCCTTCTAGCATTAGGATCTCCCATCGATTCAAGGTTACGAGCGCCAACGTCGATTTGCTCTCTCACTACACTTAATGTTTGCTTAACACTTTCAGTCATATTTTACCTAAACCTTATCATTAAGTCCAATGGACGGCATCACTTTATCTATTTTTCCCGCTACAGAAACTTTGCCATCCTTATTATATCCAAATTGTCTTAGTGTCTCTTGAGCCCTGCTTTCTTTATATATTTCAACAATTTTATTACTTATTTCTAAATTGCTGCGAATAAGAACATCGTTATCTCGATTTAGTTTATTCAAGATACCAAACAAGTCCCTTAGCTTTACCATCGGCGCGCTATCGGGATCAAATCTTTCTCCGCTTCGTGAGTATTCTTCTACAACAAATTGAGCTTCGTTAAACTTATGCAATGCATCTACTTTTTCTTCGATAACAACACCAATAGCTGAAACTTGTCCAATCTTCAATAGTACATTTTCTTTTTCAATTACAGCTATCAAGTCTTTTATCGCCTTCGTTATATTGCTAACAACTGCGCTTTGACTCATAACTTTATTTTCGCTGTTTAACATTGTTTTCTTGTTGCCTTACTAAATCTCGCACAATTGCTTTTCCAACTTCATCCAGCTCATTTCCAGTGCTATTTTTTACTAGCTCCGGCCATAGAGATTTCTGAAATATCGCTTCGCCAAAGCCACCCTCAGGATTCTGGTTCACTCCTTCAGCCATCTGGGCCCAAAGAAAACCATAAACCTGATCTGTCAGCTCTTTAGCTACTTTCTTCATATGAGCAAGATCTGTGCCATCTGGTTCTGACTTATTATTAACCTGATTTAAATTGGTTGGCGTTGAGCCGTTTCGACCCCGGGCGGGATCAACATTTTTAGCATTTAAAGGGGAATTTTTATCAAGCGCTTTTACCGCTTTATTTGCAGCAGATTTTGTCTCTTCTTGCTTTATTACATCATTAACTTTAGCTTTTTCTTTATTCAAAGCTTTGGCAAAAACTTCAGTTGCTTTAATAGTACCCTCTACTTTACGAGCTTCATTTTTGCGCTCATCAATCACTTTATAATGCTCTACTGGAGTTCCCGTGTTTTTTACACCACCTCCCAAGTAATTTATACTATTTGCCATTTAAGCTTATCCAACTGATTCTTTTAAGGTATTATAACTAGCACATCTATAATTAGACAAATCCTGAACTTGATTGAAGCTTGCGCCTGCCCTTGGCCTAGGATGACTAGAGTGGTTCTATCTTTGCCACGTTGCCCGGACTCCTCTGAATGACAATTGGGCGCCATCCCTACAAAAAATCAACTCTATTTGTCCAAATTATTAAGCAGCGACTATCTCACTTCTATTACAGCATCCAGAGCACCCACGGATTTCATGTTATGCAAGATATTTATTATATCCCTTGGAAAAACGCCAAGCCTATTAAGGCCAGATACAAGATCACTGAGCGTGGCACCTTCAGTAAAATGATGCAGAGATCGACCACGTTTTTGATCCACAAAGCTATCTACTAAATCTCTTTTCTTTTCGTCAGTATCTGGTCCAAATTTTTCATCAAAATCAAGCTGGCCGACATTGACAATCAAATTTCCTTGAGCAATAGCAACCGGCCTTATATGCACTTTATCCCCAATTACAACAGTACCAGTCGATTCATTTATAACGATTTTAGCTTTATAATCTGGCACAACTGCAAGCCCTTCTATTTCAGCAATAAATTCAACTAAATCATTTTTCCTGTACGACGGTACAGTAATTTCTATAGTCGCAGCATCAAGTGCGTTAGCTGTATTGCCAGGTACGTGATCATTAATGGCTCCAGCTACTGCAATTGCAGTACCAAAATCAGGAGAATATAGGGAAAATTTTATATTATGCATATCAACAAACGAGAAATCTATCTCGTCTTCAACGATCGCTCCACTTTGAATATAACCATTTGTTTCAACAGAGCTCAATTTGGTCTTAACATCACCTGAAACTGGAGTAAACTCAGACAAAGCAACCGCACCTTGAGCCACAGCATAAACATTACCGTCAGCTCCAAGTAACGGAGTTGCAAGCAAAGTACCTCCTTTTAAACTTTTCGCATCCCCAAGAGCACTAACTTTTATATCAATTCTGGTACCAAGACGAGAAAAAGCAGGTAAAGTCGAAGTAACAGTCACGGCTGCAATATTTTTCGTCCTAATATCTTTATCACCCTGGACATTAACACCAAGCCTTTCGAGAAAATCTGTCAAGCCAGTTCTAGTAAAAACTGCGTTTTTCAAATTGTCTCCAGTGCCACCTAAACCAACGACTAAACCCTGACCTACTAACAAGTTCTCTCTTGCTCCTTCTATCGCAGCAATATCCTTAATTCTAGTGCTCGCCTTAGCAAATAAAGAAGAAAGCACTAATACGATTGAAAGAAATATTTTAAACAAACTCATAGACACAAATTCTCTTATAAATTATTAATCAGATAATTACGCTAATTCAACTCAAACGACTATAGTATAAATTAGCTTTTTCAAGGTCTTCCTTGGTATCAACCGATATCGGTATTTCATTTGATATACATACGCCAATCTTCATACCATTCTCAAGAGCCCTAAGCTGTTCTAACTTTTCGCAAAGCTCATATTCACTTTGCTCTAGCTTTATAAATTTCTCAAGCGCTTCACTTTTGAATCCATAAATACCCACATGATACAAAAATTCTTTGCCGCCATGTGGAATCATGCTTCTTGAAAAGTACAACGCCTTTCCGTACTTATCCACAACTACCTTTACGTTCGATTCTGATTGCACAATATCCTTATCAACTTTAACGCCTGACGTTACAATATCATAGTCTCCAGTTTTTAGCATGGTAATAATCTGTCCAATAACCACCAAATCAACAAATGGCATATCTCCTTGAACATTTATCACGTATTTTATTTTATCATGATGCGGAATAGTTTGAAAAGCTTGAAAGACACGATCTGACCCTGTTGGGCAATCTTCGTCCGTCATTATGGCAATTGCATCAGCTTTTCTGACTAAATTGGCTATCTCTAGGGAATCAGTAGCGACATACAAATTACCATCAAAACTGGATTTAAGCCTGTGTACAACATGCTCGATTAAAGTTTTGTTACCAATTTTTGCTAATGCTTTCCTAGGAAGCCTTGTAGAACCGATCCTCGAAGAAACAATTATTACAACATCCGAATATCGATCTTTGTTATACATAATCAATAATCAATTCACCTATATTTTGCAAAATAATTGTTGACATATTATCGTTTTTCCACCATAAAGTAAAACACAATTTCTAAGGATAATGGCAAGCTTTTAGCATATTTCAGCTCGAAGTTACTAGTCTATCGATGGAGATTATACTAACAGTGGTGAGTTTTACTGTTATGAGCCCGTAGCTCAGCTGGTAGAGCACTTGACTTTTAATCAGGTTGTCCCGGGTTCGAGCCCCGGCGGGCTCACCATTGTTTTTAGCACATAACATTTGAATTTTAAAAAGACAATTAGCTCTCGCAACGGAATCTTGCAAAATTGATGTACCAAAATTAAATTGGATAAGCTATACCTTACGTAGCAACAGACTTGCATTAGTCCCACCAAATCCAAAAGAGTTTGATAGTACATATTCTATTTTTGTTTCCTGCGCAACAAGTGGCACCAAATTCATCTTGGCTTCATCAATAGGATTATGCAAATTTAGTGTAGGCGGTGCAATTTGGTCACGTATCGCTAGCACGGCAAATATTGCTTCAACACTACCTGCAGCACCGAGCAAATGACCAATAGACGATTTAGTTGATGACATTTTGACCGACTTATTGCCTTCAAACAGAGTTTGTACGGTAACAAGCTCTATTGAATCACCTACTGTAGTAGATGTGCCATGTGCATTTATGTAGCTTACCTCCTCAGGTTTCACTTTTCCGTCTTTTAAAGCATTTTCCATTGCTCTAAAAGCACCACGTCCATTTGGCGAAGTCATATGAAAAGCATCCCCAGTTAAACCATAACCACAAATTTCAGCATAAATTTTTGCACCTCTCTTAAGCGCATGCTTATATTCTTCCAAAACTACTATACCAGCTCCCTCACCCATAACAAAACCAGCATGATCTTTGTCCCAAGGCCTTGAAGCTCTGGCTGGCTTGTCATTAAAATCGATTGCAAGAGCACGAGCAGCAGCAAATCCAGCCATTCCAACGGGAGTAACTGGAGCTTCTGCACCACCAGCAATCATTACGTCTGCATCACCATATTTAATCATTCTTGCAGCATCTCCTATAGCATGAGCTCCTGTAGAACAAGCTGTAGCTACTGCACTATTTGGGCCAGAGAAGCCATACATTATGGAAATATGTCCGGATATTAAATTTACAAGAGAAGCTGGGATAAAATAAGGGCTTACTTTAGGGCGCTCAAGGTTATGAAATTCTAGCGAAGTCCTTTCAATCATGCCGAGTCCTCCTATACCAGAACCAACCATGACACCTGTACGTTCTTTTGATATCTCATCATCTGGTTTCCATCCACTATCAGCAATAGCTTCAATAGCTGCTACAAGACCAAAATGAATAAATCTATCCATTTTTCTAAGCTCGCGTGGGGGAACATTTTCTTCGGGCCGAAAGTCACTGACCATAGATGCTATTTTGCATGGCAGCTTATCAGTATTAAACTCAGTAATAACCTTTACACCGCTCTTCCCAGATAATATACCAGACCATGTATCTGGTACATTCTTTCCAAGTGAAGTTACAGCGCCAACTCCCGTTATTACTACTCTTCTTGGTGACATACGCTAATCCCTCAGTTTATGTAGCTATTTTATACCAATCGCTAGGTAAATTTGTACAAATGAAATTTTAAGTGACGATGGTGCCCCAAGCCTAATCTTATAGGTGAACACCAGACATATAGCTAATCTCAATAAATATACTAATCAATTTTTTAGATCTCGTCTGTGCTTGCTTACACTTGTAAGCCCCGCGAGAGGCGACGTCTTCAAATTGATCGTCTAATTTTACCTGAGATTAGCTATAGTCCGTGATAAAATTCCTTTGCAGCTTTTAATCCTGGCGTTTGGTGTTATGTGTTAATGTGCTTTTCTACATACTTAACAGCATCAGATACTGTTAAAATTTTACCAGCTTCTTCATCAGGAATATCACAACCAAAAGCAGCTTCTATTGCCATCATCAGCTCAACTAAATCTAAACTATCTGCTCCCAAATCATCAACAAACTTAGATTCTAGAGATATGCTCGTCGCTTCAATTCTTAGAGTCTCGGCAACAGTTTTGATAATCTTTTGTTCTATATTATCGCTCATATGTAAAAACCTTTTTTAGTTTCTTTTCATGGAAATTTGGAGTCGCCAAGATTCCCGGTTTCATCCTTTTACCACAAAAAAAAACCTTTTGCTAGAATAAAAAATTTTTAGACCAATAACATACCACCATTAACGTGAATAGTTTGTCCCGTTACATAGGAAGACAAGGAGCTTGCCAAATAAGCTACCGCGCATGCTATATCTTCTGGTGCTCCTAGAGCTTTGCTAGGAATTTTTTGCATAATTGCATCTTTTTGTGCATCTGTTAAAGCGGATGTCATACTTGATTTGATAAATCCAGGAGCGACAGCATTGATAGTTATCCCTCTGCTAGCAACTTCGAGAGCCAGAGATTTGGTCATACCAATAAGCCCAGCTTTCGAAGCGCAATAGTTCGCTTGACCAGGGTTACCAGATACACCAACAATAGAGGCTATATTGATGATGCGCCCATATCGCGCGCGCATCATTTTCTTAATCGCTGCTCTATTTAGAATAAAACCAGCTTTCAAATTAACATTAATGACTTCGTCGAAATCTTCATCTGTCATTTTGATTGCCAAATTATCTCTGGTTATCCCAGCATTACACACAAGTACATCCAGCTTCTCAATATCATCCAATAACGCATTACATGCACCAGCGTCTCTAAGATTACATTGCTTAATTGTATAGTTACTGCCAAGCTCCTTACCAAGTGATTCAAGCTTTTCTAAATTACTACCACTAATATATACATGCGCTCCAAGTTTGTGCATAAGTTTAACAATCGCGCTACCTATTCCACCACTTGCTCCGGTTACTAAAACATTATTACCCGATAAATTTATCATTTACTGCTCTCTATATGTATGTTTATATATCATCGCGGGTTAAGCACTCTTCCACGCTAGTTGTAACTCCAACACTACTCCCAGGATTTAGTAAATGAGTTTTTATTTTCGTTTCTAATTCACTCGCAACCTTAGTATTATCTCTCATAAATTGCTTGGCATTTTCACGCCCCTGCCCAATTCTTATACCATTATAAGAGAACCAAGCCCCTGATTTTTCTACAAACTCGTGTTTAACTCCTATATCTATTAATTCTCCTTCTTTGGATATTCCACGGTCGTACATGATATCAAAATCCACTACTTTAAACGGCGGAGAAACTTTGTTTTTTACTACTTTTATTCTGGTTTGATTACCAACTACTTCTTCTTTATCTTTGATCGACCCCACTCGCCTAATATCAATTCTTACTGACGCATAAAACTTCAAAGCATTACCGCCGGTAGTAGTTTCAGGATTGCCAAACATAACACCAATTTTCATTCTAATCTGATTAATAAAAATAATCGTACAATTAGTTCTTGAAGTTGAAGCTGTGAGCTTTCTCAAAGCTTGACTCATCAGCCTGGCTTGCAGACCCATATGAGAGTCGCCCATTTCGCCATCTATTTCTGCTTTTGGTACCAACGCAGCAACACTATCAATAACTAAAAGATCTACTGCACCTGAGCGCACCAATGTATCAGCAATTTCTAGAGCTTGCTCACCAGTATCAGGTTGAGAAATAATCAACTCATCGATATTTACACCTAGTTTTTTAGCATATACTGGATCAAGAGCATGCTCAGCATCAATAAAAGCACACGTTCCGCCTTGTTTCTGAGATTCAGCAATCACGTGCAAAGTTAGCGTTGTTTTACCAGAGCTCTCAGGCCCAAAAACTTCGATAATTCTTCCTTTTGGTAAACCCCCAACTCCCAGCGCAACATCAAGACCTACTGAACCAGTCGGAATTGATTCAATATTCATTTCTTGGCGCTGACCAAGTCTCATTACGGAGCCTTTGCCATAGTTTTTTTCAATTTGACTTAGCGCAGCTGCCAAAGCCTTATCTTTCTCCATTTTGTCCTCTTTTGATAAACTCAATAACTCAAGCGATGAACATTTATATTCTGACTAAAAAGGAAAAGCTAGTAAAAACTTGAATATTGTGCAAAAATTATTTTACACAAGTTTTTCACTATTGAGTCTATTGTTCATTTCTTATATCGACCCAATGTTCGATAATTTGCTTTAAAATAGATTCTTCGACTTCAACCTCATGATCCTCAAAACCGGGTAAAGAAAGCACCATCTCTTTTAGATATGGAAGATTATATTCCGGAATTTCTTCGTCAGAATAAGCTTCTTCAAGCTCAATGGCAATTGTCTCTATATCACTCCAATGCATCATAGCCCCATTTATTAAAAGGCACAGTACTATTACTATTTAATACTGGCTACCAGAAAAAAAATAATAGTATATATTTACTAGGGAAATAAGATTTACTAGGTGAGATTATTATGCAACTACAAATACGCACATTACGGAAATTGCTTGATGACAGCTTCAAAGAAGACTATGGCATAAAGGGAGATATCACTTCAGAGGCAATGATCAATGCTGAAACTCAAGTTAACTTTGCAATTAATGCTCGCCAAAATCTAATTTTATGCGGAGTACAAATAGCCCAGTATTATTTTGATGAATATTCCTCTATTAAATACAAAATTCATCATACAGATTCCCAAACCATAAAAGAAAACACAGTAATTATTTCTGGTTCTGGCTTTGCAACCGAAATATTGTTGCTAGAACGAATCATTTTGAATTACATGCAACATATGAGCGGGATCGCTACAACCACTAGTCAATATGTAGAGCTAGTTAAAAATACTAAAGCAAAAATCTTTGACACCAGAAAAACGACGCCTATGCTCAGACAGCTTCAGAAATATGCAGTGGTTTGTGGAGGAGGCTATAACCACAGACTTAGCTTAGATAGCGGCATTTTAATTAAAGATAATCATATTGCTATTTGTGGATCCATTACTAAGGCACTCCAAAAAGCAAAGCAGTACAGTCCGCATTACACACGCATCGAAATCGAATGTGACACTATCGAGCAAGTAAAAGAATCGTTAATAGCAGGTGTGGATGTAATAATGCTAGACAATATGTCACCCGAGCAAATTCATCAGGCAGTCAAGCTAATTGACGGTAGAGCTATTATAGAAGCCTCAGGCAATGTATCTTTAGATACAGTAAGAGATATTGCTGCCACTGGGGTTGATGTAATTTCTGTTGGCAAAATAACTCATTCAGCAACATCGGTTGATATTGGTTTAGACATCATATGAGCGATCCTAAAATTGAAATAGAGTTGCTGCGAGAGCAAATTAAAAAATATAACCATGAATACTATATTAACGACGCGCCAAGTGTTTCAGACGCAGAATATGATCAGTTATTTCAAACGCTGCTAAAGCTTGAGGAGCTATTTCCTGAATTCAAATCAGATGATAGCCCAACAAAAACTGTCGGCTCTATTATCCTAGATAAATTTAGCAAACACGAGCATAAAGTACCTATGCTATCCCTGGGCAACAGTTTCTCTCAAGAAGATGTTGAGGAATTTATCGAGCGGATAAAACGATTTCTTTCAATTGATTACTTCCCTGACATTTTCTCTGAACCTAAAATAGATGGTGTTTCATTTTCTGCCACTTATGAACATGGAAGCTTAACTCTTGGCGCTACCAGAGGCGATGGGTATATCGGCGAGAACATCACAGAAAACATTAAGACTATTGCAAGACTACCTCACTATATCAAAAACGCACCTAAATTTCTTGAAGTTAGAGGGGAAATTTATATTGAAAAACAAGATTTTGAAAATTTGAACTCAAAACAAGCCGAGCAAGGAAAAAATAAATTCGCTAATCCAAGGAATTCAACCGCTGGCTCATTGCGTCAGCTAGATACAAATATCACAGCAAGCAGACCTCTTAAATATTTTGTTTATGCAATTGGCCACTCTAGCGAGCAATTCGCAACCACACAAGATCACTTGCTTAATAGGCTTTCACAACTGGGATTTCAAACCAATCCTCTATTTAACTTATCCCATTCTCTAGAGGAAATACTAGAATTTTACAACAAATTAAAAGCACTACGCCATAGTCTTGCATACGAGATAGACGGCGTTGTTTATAAGGTTAACGAATTTGACTTACAAGACCGACTCGGCTTCATCGCCAGAAGCCCCAGATTTGCTACCGCACACAAATTTCCTGCAATTATTGGCCAGACACAGCTTAATGATATTACGATTCAAGTTGGCAGGACAGGAACTCTAACGCCTGTAGCTGAGCTTGAGCCAATAAATATTGGCGGAGTAAACGTTTCGCGCGCAACTTTGCATAATTTTCAAGAAATCGAAAGGCTAGATATAAGGATCGGAGATACAGTATTATTGCATAGAGCTGGCGACGTTATTCCCAAAATCACTGGGGTTAATCTTACACAAAGGCCGGAAAATCTTACGAAATTTATCATTCCAGAGAACTGCCCATCATGCGGCAATAGGCTTCACATTGATCCAATAGAGGTAATAATAAGATGCGATAATGGACTTAACTGCTCCAAACAATTGGCTGAGTCGATCAAGCATTTTGTCTCTAAAAATGCAATTGATATAGAAGGAATGGGAGAAAAACAGGTAGAGTTTTTTTTAGAAAAAGGACTTATCAAAAATCCAGCTGATATTTTCTATTTGCACGAACTCAACAATTCTTCTCTCCTTAAGCTCGAGGATATGCCTGGCTGGGGCAAAAAATCAGTACAAAAACTTTTTGATAATATTGAGAAAGCAAAACAAGTTACCCTTCCTAGATTCATATACGCTCTTGGCATCAGACACATCGGCGAGAGTAATGCAAAAATACTTGCTAAAGAATTTGTGTCAGCTCAACATTTCTTGGATTCTATGCTAAAGCTAGCTAGCGCCGATCAACAAATATTTGACTTGTTAGATAACTTGGATGGTATAGGCAATAAAATACTCATAGACATAACCTATTTCTTTAAGTGCGAACAAAATGTTGCTACTATAAACCAGCTCTTAAGTATTTTGACTATTAGCAACTTTAAAGATTCCGTTACTTCCACTGCCTTGTCCGGACAAAATATCGTGTTCACAGGCAGCCTAGTAACGCTCTCTAGAAGTGAAGCTAAAGCTCAAGCAGAAAAAATGGGAGCAAACGTTTCAAGCTCAGTCTCAAATAGCACTAACCTAGTCGTTGCTGGCGATAAAGCTGGAAGTAAGTTAAAAAAAGCTCTCGAGCTTGGCGTAAACATTATATCAGAAGATGAGTGGGTCAAAATTGTCAGAGAAACTATAGCAAAGCCAGTTTAATTAGGTATGTTAATTTCAAAGCATCGGTTCTCGCGGAGCTTACAAGTGTAAGCAAGCACAGCGGAATCTTGCAAAATTGATGTACCTAAATTAAACTGGATAAGCTATATAACTCAACTTGAATGATTATAATATGATTAAAACTAGATTAAATTTATTGCGCCAGAAAATAGCAACACATGGCTTTCATGGGTATATTGTGCCGTCATCTGATGAATATTTGAGCGAATATACTCCACCTTATGCAAAAAGACTTGAATATATAACTGGCTTTACGGGCTCTAATGGACTGGCAGTGATCCTGGAAAATACAGTACTATTTTTTACCGATGGAAGATATCTCACTCAGTGCTTTGTCGAGCTTGATGATCAACTCTTTGAAGTATATGATGAGAAACTTATTCCAACTTTTCCTTGGCATGCTCTTGTCGATGAAGAGGCTATAATCGCCTATGATCCAAAATTATTCACTGAATCAATTTTACAAAGATTTTCTGCTCTTAACCTAAAAGACCATGCTTCTAATCTAATTGATGAAGTTTGGATCAATCAACCAACAAAGCCAAGCTCAAAAATATTTGATTATCCACTTGAATATGCTGGCCTGGACTGGAAAGATAAGATTCAAAAATGTCACGCTATAATTGAAAAAAACAAAGCAAATGCATTGCTAATCTGCGATCCCGCTTCAGTTTGTTGGCTACTTAACATCAGAGCTAGTGACATTGAATTTTCGCCCTTGTTACTTGCAAACATGATTATTACTAACAATATGTCGTATTTATTTACCGACGATAAACGTTTTGAAAATGGATTAATCCGGGATGGAATCAACGTATTACCAGAGAGTGAGCTTCTACAAATAATAAATAGTATTCAAGGAGTAATTGTTTTTGACGAAACTCAATGCCCTGTTTATTTGTCTTCAATCATCAAGCAAAATCAATTCAAGCTAATCAAGAACCCCTGTATGCTTTGGAAAGCGTGCAAGAACAACATAGAAATTGATCGCATGAAACAAGGCCATATCCAAGACGCTGTAGCTGTCTGCGAAATGCTAAGTTTTATTGCTAATGAAGATAATATTAGTGATTTGACTGAATATGATTTAGGGCTTAAATTAACCAATTTTAGAAGCACTGGACAAAGATATATTTACGACAGCTTTCCAACGATTTGCGGATTCCAGGAGAATGGAGCTATTATTCACTACCGCGCAAAGCCAGATACTGCCAAAAAAATAAGTGGCTACGGATTATTACTAATCGATTCAGGCGCTCAATATGTGGGAGCGACGACTGATATTACAAGGACAGTAGTTATAGGCAAGAGCAAGCCAGAATATAAGAAATTCTACACTAAGGTACTAAAGGGTCATATTGCACTTGCTGTGGCAATTTTTCCCCAAGACAAAGTAACAGGAGGGAATCTGGATATTCTAGCAAGACAATATTTATGGCAAGATGGACTAGATTACGCCCACGGAACAGGTCATGGAGTTGGTAGTTTCTTAAGTGTTCATGAAGGGCCACAAAGTATTAGCTTAACAAGTTACGGAACACAAATTAAGGCCGGTATGATTGTCTCTAACGAGCCTGGATATTATTTTCCTGGAGAATTCGGAATTAGGATAGAAAATTTGATGTTTGCTAAAAAGTCGCCTTTCCCAGGGTTTTTAGAATTCGAAATGCTTACTTTAGTTCCTTACGCAAAAGAACTAATTGATTTTACTATGCTAAACCAGCATGAATACTCATACTTAGAAGCATATTATCAAGCCATAGAAAGTAAAGTATCCCCTCTATTATCCCCGCAAGCTAGATCGTGGCTAAAAAATCAATTGAATTTCATACAATGCTAAAGGAGATCCTAGGCCAAAGGCAAGCGAAATCCAGTCTTTTAGACGTTTTGCCATGGATTTTACAAAAGGGATACTAAACCTCTGTAAGGCGTTTCCAGTGGAGAGACTATTGATCGCCATGCGCTAGCATGTCCATTTCTATATCCACTAGATCTTCTGGTGTAGTAGCATGATACCACCTAGTACTATCTTTTGCTGCAATACCTCTTACCTTATCACTGTTTAGATAATACTCTCGAAGAGAGAAAACCCTGAGCGGATGCTTTGCTATTTTCTGAGGTTTTAGAATTTGTAAACCAGCATACATATAGTCATAATTCCCTTCTTTATCTGGCCTAAAAAGCTTTCCATCACTAAGCAAATCAAAATCTCCATGACCAGAGTATCCAACAGCTCTATTATATTTTTGCATCAGAAGCAAGAAGTCCATTTCCTCAGAATCCCATTGCTTAATCATATCAGTAAAAATATTATACCCAGACTTTAGCACTATATCGGTATTTAAAGCAAAAACCGGATTTTCTCCGAGTTGTTCTTGGGCGTTCTTAATTGCTCCACCCGTTTCGAGCAACTCTTCCTCATATATTATTATTATTTCAGGAAACAATGGATTTAGCTCTTTGAAATTCTCGATTGATTTACTAATTTGATCATGTAAATAGTGGGTATTTATTACTACTCGTTTGAATGGATATAGGCTGCACAATTCAAGTGCGTGATGTAGCATAGGCTTACCCAAAATCGGAATTAACGTTTTAGGGCTATTCTCAGTTAAGTGACGCATTCTATTACCAAATCCGGCCGCAAATAACATTATAGTATCAATCATTCAAACCTACTTTAAATTCTTCAGCCATTCTCTTACTTGATCTAGGTCAGGATGAGATAAATTATATTCCAAATATTTTTGTACTCTTGGGATATATTTCAAATAACTATCATCATTATCTCTCATTGACTTTCTAGCAAATACTCCAAGAATCCTACAATTTCTCTGTGCTCCTAATATATGATAGTTACGCAACACAGCATTCTTATCAAGTTCTTTTTTTTGAGCAAAATAATCCACCAGCTCAAGCGCCTCTTCTTGCGGAACATCAAAGCGTGCATCTTCTAAGACAGATACTAAGTCATACACCATAGAGCCATAAAGAGCATCTTGAAAATCAAGCAACCCTATCTTCTTAAATGAATCACGATCCTGGAGATACATCATATTCTCTAAATGATAGTCTCTTAGAACTAAACAATTTGGCATCGCATCTTGCTTTGCCAAAACATTTTGCCAAATTTCAATAAATTCATCAAATTCATGAATTTTGAGTTCTCTCTTATATGTATGAGGAATATACCAATCAACAAAAAGCTCTAGCTCTTTGCAAAGTAGCTCATTGTCAAAGACTGTAAGGTCAAGTAAGCACTCTTGCTCCTGAAGCGAGCACAATAAATCAATGATTAAGCAATAAATACTTTTTCTCTCTTGAATATTATCTGTTGTCTTTTCCAAGTAATTTTTTACGTTTGTGGTCCCAAAATCTTCTATGATTAAGAAACCTTGCTCAGCATCTTGCTCAATAATCTGAGGTGCTGAAAAATCATTTTCTAAAAGGAAGTTAGCAACGTTTATAAACGCCTGAACATTTGCATAACTTGGTGGGCAATCCATTACAACATAGCTTCTACTATCAGCCAAAACTCTATAGTAACTGCGCATACCTGCATCCCCAGGCATAGACTCAGTTTTATATGGAGTTTGAGAAAAATAACTGTTAATAAATAACTTTAGTTTCTCATCTCTTTCAGCAATAAATGAGGCCATAGATTATACAGCTAAACGTTTTTTCGGTGATTTAGAAGAAATTTTACTCATTTTACTTGGCTTAATCACTGCAGCAACGTCGTTTTCTACTGTTTCTTTGCTAAAGGTAATTTTCTTATTTTTCAACTCAGAAAAATTATACATGTCCTCTAACAGTAATTCTTCAATTATCGAACGAAGGCCTCTTGCGCCAGTATTTCTTTTTAGCGCTTTCGCTGCGACAGCTTCAAGCGCATCTTTTGTAAATTCAAGCTCAGCATTATTCAGAGCAAAAAGTTTCTTATATTGCTTTATAATCGCATTCTTAGGTTCAGTAAGAATCTGAATCAAAGCATCTTTATCAAGCTCTTTCAACGTTGCAACAACTGGTAGGCGTCCAATAAACTCAGGAATCATACCAAATTTAATTATATCCTCAATTTGCAACTCCTTTAGCACATCACTATGACGCATTTCTTCTTTCGACTTAACATTAGCTGCAAAACCAATTGAGCTTTTATCACTTCTTGCCGTAATAATACCTTCAATACCCATGAAAGCACCACCACATATGAATAATATATTTGAAGTATCAATTTGAATAAAATCTTGTTGTGGATGTTTTCTTCCTCCTTGAGGCGGAACATATGCAACTGTACCTTCCATGATTTTCAGCAACGCTTGTTGCACTCCTTCACCAGAAACATCGCGCGTAATTGAAACATTTTCAGATTTCTTAGCTATTTTATCAATTTCATCAATATAAATTATGCCTTTTTGAGCTTTCTCTACATTGAAGTCTGCAGCTTGGAGTAATCTGAGTAAAATATTTTCAACATCTTCACCAACATATCCAGCTTCAGTCAAAGTGGTTGCATCTGCCATAGTAAATGGTACGTCTAGGATCTTCGCCAAAGTTTGAGCAAGCAAAGTTTTCCCGGAACCAGTGGAACCGATAAGCATAATATTCGATTTGTTGAGCTCTACTTCGTCCTTGGAATTGATCAAGCTTTCAAGACGCCTATAGTGATTATAAACAGCTACTGAAAGAACTTTTTTTGCTTTATCCTGACCAATTACGTGCTGGTCAAGAATTTTGTATATTTCTTTGGGAGTTGGTATTGAAGAAATAATATTTTCAATAGTTTCATTTACTTCCTCCTGAATAATATCCTGACAGATTTCGATACATTCATCGCAAATGAAAACAGTCGGACCAGCAATCAGCTTTTTGACCTCAAACTGATTCTTGCCACAAAATGAGCAATGTAGTGACTTTTTCTTAAATTCTTCTGCCATAGCAATCCTAAAAATTTTACTTAATCTTTATCTGTTTATCAGCTCTGTTTAAAAAAGTAAATTATTACTTCTTTACATTCTTCACTACAATTAACTCCCTACTCGTAATTATTTTGTCCACTATCCCAAATTCCTTTGCTTCACCAGGTGACATAAAATTATCACGTTCCATTGCTTTTGTTATCTTTTCTACAGTTTGACCAGTGTGCTTGGCATAAGTTTGATGAAGCATATCTTTGATTTTCATCGTCTCGCGCGCGTGAATCTCAATGTCTGTAGCCTGCCCTCTATAACCACCAGCAGGTTGGTGAATCATTATCCTACTACTGGGTAGGGCGTATCGCATACCTTTCTCACCCGCAAGCAAAATAGTTGCTCCCATTGAACAAGCCTGACCAATACAAAGCGTGGCAATTTTTGGTTTTATATACTGCATAGTATCATAAATTGCAAAGCCAGAACTCACAACCCCTCCCGGAGAATTGATATACATATATATCTCCTTCTCTGGGTTTTCAGCCTCAAGAAACAATAACTGCGCTACGATAGAGTTAGCCATTTGATCTTCAAACTCGCCGCAAACAAACACTATGCGCTCTTTAAGCAGACGCGAATAAATATCATATGATCTTTCTCCTCTTGCTGTCTGCTCTACAACTATTGGCACATAGCTCATAATTACCTTCTTCAAAAATTATTAATTAATACAAATTCAGGATGACTTAAGTAGTTCAGAAATACCTCTATTATTCTTTCTTAATCTTGAGGTTCCGTATACAACTTTCCCGATTCTTCCAGCTCTTGTAAATCCTTATAACCACCAATAAATTCACCATTTATGTAAACGTATGGAACTGTATTTTGACTAGTTTGATCAGCCATTTTTTGATGTAAATCTCTATTATTTGTCAGCTCAATCACTTCATAAGGAATAGCATTTTTATCCAAAAGCTCTTTAGCAAGAATACAGTATTTACACGTATCCTTAGTATAAAGCAAAACTTTTAAATCGCTTCTTGGCGTTTTCGACTCTCTATCGACTGTGCTTCCATTGTAATTCGAGTACAATTTTACCGAGGCCAGCAACACAAGTGACGCAGCTAAAATGATAAATATCTTACTATTTCCCATATTTTTGCAAGGCTCATACTAATTTCTTATCGAAGATTGATTCTAACATGAATCTAGAAGAACTCATACCACAAATCCACGTAAAATAAGTAATTACTAAAATATATACGAGCATTTCTATCTTATAGTCTGATATACTTATCATAATTCTGACTCTATGAAATTAATAGGAGAACTCGAGAGGTATCGAATGCTTTCAAACGAATTAGAGTTAACTCTTAGAAGAGCATTGTCGATTGCCACAGAGTATAAACACGAGTACGCTACTTACGAACATCTATTACTTTCAATTACCGAAGATTCAGATGCTAAGCGTATTTTTCAGGAGCATGGTGTTGATATAGGCTTATTACAAACACGGCTACAAAATTATCTTGAACATGATTTGCAAGATCTAATAGATGAAGAAACTAGAGAAGCAAAACCAACCGCTGGATTCCAAAGAATCATTCAACGCGCTGCTCTGCATAGTCAAGCCAATGGTCAAAGAGTTATTTCTAGTATTCACGTACTCGCTGAATTCTTTTTCGAGCATGAGGCCTATGCTCTTCTATGCCTCAAAGAATCAAATTTAAGTAGACAAGATGTGCTAAATCTTCTCAAGGCTCAGGACAAGCCTAATACTAAACCATTGCTAGAAACATCAACCATTCAAGCTACTCTTATTAAAGAAATTTCTCAAAAGCATTTAAAGGGAGATCCTCCAAAAAATGATATACGCGAAAGCGATCTTGAAAAATATTGTACTAATCTCAACAAAAGGGCCGATATTGACGCTATTGATTGCTTAATTGGTAGAAAGAGCGAGATCCAAAGAACCATTGAAATACTTTGTCGAAGAAAAAAGAATAACGCTATTCTTATTGGCGAACCTGGAGTAGGTAAAACGGCCATAGCAGAAGGGCTTGCTATCAGAATCATTAATGGGGATGTTCCTGAAATCTTAAAAGACGCCGTCATTTATTCTCTAGATATAGGAGGCCTAGTTGCAGGAACAAAATTTAGAGGTGACTTTGAAGAGCGGATTAAAAATTTACTTGAAGAATTAAAAAAAAATCGGAACGCTATTTTGTTTATTGATGAAATACACACTATCATTGGAGCTGGATCAACTACAACAGGCGCAATGGACGCTAGTAACCTTCTTAAACCAGCTCTTGCACGCGGAGAACTTCGATGCATAGGCTCAACAACATTTAAGGAATACCATAATAATTTCGAAAAAGACATGGCTTTGGTACGACGTTTTCAAAAAGTTGTTGTTAGCGAACCAGATGAAGCTACTACCTTGGAAATATTGAAGGGACTGAAAGAAAACTACGAGAAGCACCATAATGTTACTTATGACCTTTCAGCTCTAAAAGCAGCGATTACTTTATCTCAGAGATTTATTAACGACAGACATTTGCCAGACAAAGCAATCGACCTCATAGATGAAGCAGGCGCTAGAAGCAAGATTAGTAATAAATCAAAACATAGGCCTGTTATAACTCAAAAAGAGATAGAACAACTTCTAGCCAGCATAATGAATATACCCACCATACGAGTTGAATCTGACAATATAATGCAATTAAAGAAACTCAGCAGCAACTTAAAAACTCATATCTTCGGTCAGGACGAGGCGATAGAAAGCCTATGCGCTAGCATAAAACTCTCACATGCTGGTCTTCGCAAAGGTATAAGACCGACTGGTTGCTATATGTTCGCGGGTCAAACTGGCGTTGGTAAAACTGAACTTGCAAAACAACTCGCGAATTTTAGCGGTATGAAATTGCTAAAATTTGATATGTCAGAATTTGCTGAACCTAGTGCAGTATCAAAGCTCCTTGGAAGCGCTCCTGGTTATGTTGGATTTGACCAAGGTGGTATGCTTACCAGCGAAGTGGATAAGTTTCCTTACTCAGTGGTATTATTCGATGAAATAGAAAAGGCTCACCACGAGATTTTTAATTTGCTTTTACAAATAATGGATGAAGGGCGACTTACTGACAGTACTGGTAAGCACATAAATTTTTCACATACGATGATTATCTTAACAACTAACCTTGTTGCAGAAGAAGAGAAGTCTACTATTGGCTTTGCACAAACCGATGCAATTGATACCAAAGTAGGTTTGGATATGGCAGCATTCAACGAGCATTTCAGCCCAGAATTTCGAGGAAGGCTTGATAAAATAATCCTCTTTAACCCTATCAGTAACATAGTCGACAAGATAGTTTCGAAAAATCTAAAAGAATTAGCCGCACAATTAGCCGACAAAAAAGTAAGGCTTCTCGTCAATAGTGGTGTAAAGAAGTATTTTGCCCTGAACTGTTTTAACAAAAAAGGTAACGCCCGTGAATTTGATCGAATAATAGACACCCACATTAAGCAAGCTATCGCAGATGAGATTTTATTCGGTAAACTCAGAAATGGCGGCATGGTAATCATTGACTATTCCAAGAAAAGTAAGGGATTGACATTCAAATTTTCTGGCTTAAAAAAAGTAGATAAAATGCAACTTGAAACTAGTTGACCTTTTTGTATAAAATTGTCCTTGACAATACTCTCATATAACTGCTATTTTTAGCTGCAAAATATCAAATTAATGAAGACAATACTGTGAAAACTTATTCCGCAAAACCATCAGACATTGAAAAAAAATGGTGGGTTATTGATGCTAAAGATCTTGTACTTGGACGCTTGGCCAGTCAAACCGCTGTGTTACTACGCGGGAAACACAAGCCTACTTTCACCCCTCACATGGATTGTGGTGATTATGTGGTGATCGTTAATGCAAAATACGTATATCTTTCAGGGGAAAAATCTGATCCTAAAAACGGTAAATTCTATTATCGCCATACTGGTTTTCCTGGCGGTATAAAGGAAACTACAGCTGGAAAAATCCTGGGCGGAAAATATCCGGAAAGAGTGGTTAAAATGGCTATCAAGCGAATGATAAGCAGGAACAAAATGGGTGATGTGCAACTCGGCAATCTTCATGTATATGCTGAAGCTGACCATCCACATACAGCTCAAAAGCCTGAAGCTTTTGACCTCGCTAGCAAAAATTCTAAAAATACGAAGTAATTGTAATGGAAGTACCAACACTAGAGATTAAAAAAAGTTCTGTCGTAACCAAGATTGAAGCGCCTCAAGTCGTTCAATGCAAGTCCAAAAAAACTACGCCCGATGGTGGTGGCTATGGAACAGGTAGAAGAAAAAACTCAGTAGCAAGAGTTTGGGTTAGACCTGGGAAAGGTAAAATCATAGTAAATAGTAAGGATTACGCTATATATTTCCCGCGCGAAACATATAGAACATCGATTTTGCAACCTTTTGTGGACACAAACACTACGGGACAATTTGACGTTATGTGCACTACTAAAGGTGGCGGAACTACTGGTCAAGCAGGCGCAATAGTACACGGCATAGCTAGAGCACTTGATTGTATTTCTGCTGATTTTCATGCAATTTTACGCAAAGGCGGCTTCTTGACAAGAGATTCAAGAGTTGTCGAGCGCAAGAAGTACGGTAAACGTAAAGCACGTAAGAGCACTCAGTTCTCCAAGCGTTAAGAGATTCATTGCTCAAGCTTTGTCTTGAGCAGTTTTTTTTGTGTTCACTATAGTAAATCACTTAGTGTTTTGTGCAAAATGTGATTTGTCATTACTTAGAGTCATTCCCGCTCCAGGCGAAATCCAGTCTTTTAGCCGTTTTGCCATGGATTCCCGCCTGGCGCGGGAAGGCTTTGTTGCGTGGATAGGAAAAAAGCTTGTTACGAACCTAAGAATTGAGTAAATTG
>CANNHR010000009.1 GCA_947505405.1 Rickettsiales bacterium | reverse complement strand
GCATAGGTCTCCAATTAATGCATTTACTCACTTGTTTGCAGGACTTATTAGTTACCAAATCCGTACTGATAAACCCTCATTAGATCAGTTACTAAAATTGAATCCTTAAACACAGTTGGGGTTAAATCTAATGTATTTCCCTACACAAACTCAGGTTAAAAATCATCGATTCTATAACCGACAGTTAATTTTCTAATCCTAATTTCAGCTAAATATAACGCCCGAAATAGTCCGTATAACGCAGATTCACACTCGCAGTAACTCACAGCAGTTTAACCATGTATTTACTATTGACAACCAATCAAAAGTATAGTACACTGCAACGAATTCTTAACAAGTTTTTAATTACTAAGAATTCAATATAAATTTTTATTAGTTATCAGGCGATTTATGGCGACAGTATCAGGAGCAAGTTTATTACATCCAGGAATTTCAACTAGCCACACAAGAGTGGTTAATGGGAGTGCTGTCTTTGCAAAAGAACATATTTGGCTCAATGGTCATAAAGTAAAAATCGGTGGAAGCCTTAGTGATACAGCTAGAGCGATAAACAGACATTCTATTAAAACTGGTGTTAGAGCTGTAGTTGTTGATGCAGGCACGAGTAAAGCAAGACTTAAACTAATAACCAGGGGTAATCTTACAATTAATGACCCCAAAGGCGTGCTTCTGAGCCTATATAAAGGTAAAAAAATTGGCACTAGCGATGATATGTTGATCCAAATTGCCCCTTTAAGTAAAGGCAAAGTAAATTTTTCATATAACAATAATTCTATTCCAGCAAAACCCTTAGATTCTCATATGCGATTATCAGAAGATAATACAAGAACCTTAGCTACTAAGAGATTACCATCAGCCCAAGGGCAGCCTTTAGTAGAAGATGTAGAAGGCGTAGAAGGCGTTGGAGATGTTGTGATAGAAGAAAATGAAGTAGCGGAAGTACCAGTAGATCCTAGAATTCGTCAAGAATATTTGCGACAGTCTAAATTAAAAATAGCGCAAGAGATGGATAGATCTCACAAAGAAATTTCGGGTGCGATTGCAAAAGATATAGTTTCTAAAGTCATTGACTCTAGAAAATTGCCCAACACTACTCAAGAACAAATCGAACTGACTAATAGAGTTATTGCACATGAAATATACTCAAGTGAAATTGGTGAGGAATTTTTAAGGCGCAATTTTGAAGAAGTTTTAGATAAGATTTCTACAAAGGTAGATTCTAATCGGGATAAGCTAAGTAGCTCTTTTAAAGATAAATTAGTAATATCTGAAGTAGATATAAGAAAGTCTGCTCGACTAGTGCTGCAGGAAATTAAGTTTGAAACATATACTCGAATGGCGGATGGAATTTTGAAAGATCTGGGGCTTACTATAGCAAAGTCAGACTATATCAAGATCAATGATGCTCTTACGAGAGGGCTGTTTGGTGGGCTCGAGATTTCTTTTGATGTAGCCTATAATTACTATCCTAAAGTTAAGGAGAGAATTTCTGAACTAGTCATGTACTGTGCTTCTCCAGATCGTCTTTCTCGAGGTGAGCTTCATTTAACTAAAAGCCGAATTGAAGGATTAATGGATGTTACTTCAAGACTGAGAGTTACCGATTTAGGTTTAATTTAGTAATTTCAGGCTCTTAGCCATGACGTGATTTTTGCTATATTTATGTATCTTATATCAACTTCAAGAACAGATCGCTTTCCTTTAGCAACCTGCTGGTTTCTTCTGCATTTATTATTATCACTTCATTTTTCTCAATAGCTATTCCATTGAACTGGTGTTTGGCGAGGAAAAATATTGTATCAGGTCCTATGACTGGGATGTCTAGTCTTGTATCTTGAGCAGATTTTGACATCTTAACCAGGACACCACCTGATTCTTTTTTACGCAAAAGATCACATCTTCGAATCAAATTATCCGTGCCCTCGGCAGCTTCTATTCCAAGTACATAACCATCGCAGACTATTATTGACTGACCAACATCTTCATTCCCTAGGGAGCTTATTACTTTTTTGCCAAGTTCTATATCAGCAATGTCTTGATTTGAAGGAGAATTTTTGGTTGTAATAGAATTCTGATAGTCACTTAGCTTTAGGATATCTCTTGGTGAAATTACTTTAAACCCCCTGGCTTCTATGTAATCTGAAACTACTCTTAAGATATTGTCGTCACCAAGGAATTTCTTTTTGAGTATTTTGGCGATTAATGCCGATCCAGCCATGTCAACTTTCAAGGACCTTAAGTCTGGCCTATTTATTCCCCCAACAATGATAACATTCTCAACTTTAGATTCATTAAAATACTCTAGAATAGCTCCGACTTCGCCTAGTGCAAATTTTTTACTAGGAGCTACATCTGATACAAACTCTATATCTAGTGCGGCAACGAAACATTTTCCACCACAAGAAGCGTATATACGAGTAAGTTCGCTCGGTAGGTCACCTTTTCCAGCTATTATTCCCAGTATCGGTAGCATTTTAAAATCCACAAAAAGTTCTAGATTTGTCACTTTGTAGGAATTCTACAATCTCTTGAATAACTTTGTTTGCAGGATATTTTTCTTTTGCAAGCTCAATTCTCTGATTAAATACATTCTGAGAATCATCGCTGAATATTTCTTTGATGATCCTACTTGCTTCAATTGATTGAGCTTTATCAAACCCTCTCCTATTCATTCCTACTAAATTCAGTCCTTCCAGGTGCGCTCTATCGCTAGTAGCCAACCCATATGGTATTAAATCTCTTACTACTGCAGATACACCACCTATCATCGTATGTGGACCGATTCGACAAAATTGTTGAACCGCAGAAAGACCTCCAATAATCGCAAAATCGCCTACTTCAACGTGGCCAGCCAAACTTACGTAATTTGCAAAAATTACATTATTTCCCACTATGCAATTATGAGCAATATGTACTCCAACCATAAACAAACAATTATCACCAACAATAGTTACCATAGCGCCTTCAGAGGTGCCATGCTGTATGGTTACATACTCTCTGATAGTATTGTTTTTGCCAATGATTATCGCTGAATCTTCGCCATTATATTTAAGTGTTTGTGGATATGAAAGTGATGCAAACGGATATATTTTCGTTCCTTCACCAATTGTTACTCTTCCCTCTGTAACAACGTGAGATTTAAACTGAACATTATCCCCAATAATCGCTCCGTCTCCAATAATACAGTATGGACCTATCTCAACGTTCTTACCGAGTTTGACATTAGTACCAACTATTGCTGTTTTGTGAATCATAATTATTTATTGATTAGATTTATCTTTTACCATTGCGGTAAATAGAGCTTCTGCAGCAATTTTCCCATCTACTTCAGAGCGCGCTTTAAACTTCCATACAGGTCCACGATTTTGGACAATACTCGCATACATGACTATTGTATCACCAGGTTCAACAATTTTGCGAAACTTTGACTCTTCAATTGACATAAAAAATACTTCCCTATCTTTTGTGCTGCTCATCGATTTTGCTACTAGTATTGCCGCTAGCTGTGCCATAGCCTCGATAATCAATACTCCTGGCATTACCGGACGCTCTGGAAAATGGCCTGTAAATTGAGGTTCATTTATTGTAACATTTTTTATGCCAATTATTGATTCATTTAACGTAATGGAAGTTACTCGATCTACTAACAAGAATGGATATCGATGCGGAATTATCGACATTATTTCATTTATATCAATTTTCATTTTCCTTTATCCCTAACTAGTTTTTTCATAATTATTGATTGTTTGTGCCAGTCTCTTATTGGCACAGCCGGAGTTCCGCCCATTATTCCAGGCTCCTTTATATCCTGAATGACACCACCTTGGCCAGCAATTTGTACTCCATCTGCAATAGTAATATGTCCAGCAACGCCAACTTGCCCACCTAAAGCGCAATAAGAGCCTATGATGCTGCTTCCAGCTATACCTACCTGAGCAACAAGTATTGCTCCTTTCTTGATGTGAGCATTATGCCCAATTTGAACTAAATTATCAATTCTACATAAATCTTCGATAATAGTATCATTCATTGAGCCACGATCAATGCAAGAATTGGCTCCAATCTCGACATCATTGCCAATTAGCACTCTACCAATATGGTATATTTTTTTATGAATCCCTTTATTCGTAGCAAAGCCAAAACCATCTTGTCCTATTCTTGCTCCAGAAAGTATAACTACATTATCACCAATTACAGTATGACTTATTGACACATTTGAGTCAATTCTTGCCATAGAGCCTATCTTTACTCCGAAATCTATAACAGTTCCAGACTCAATGACACTATCGTTGCCTATTTCAACTTCATCTTCGATCACAACATTATGGCCTATGTAACAGTTTTTGCCAATCTTTGCAGAGGGTGAGACATAGGCTGATGACATTATCTTTGGTTCAACAGATTTAGCTTTCGAGTAAAATAAATCAAGAGCCTTTGCGTATGCATAATATGGATTATGCGCTTTAAGAAGGACTATGCCTTTTGTGGGAGTATTCTCGAAATCATAAGGCACTATACATGCCCCGGCCCTACTTGCTTTATATTCTTCTATGTATTTTTTATTGCTTAAAAAACTTAAATCAGATGGTCCAGCTTCAGATAAAGATTTTATCTCATAAAATTCTTTTTCTGCATCGGTTTTTAAAATTTCACAGCTAATAGAAGCTGCAATTTTTTGCAGTGTGTGTGGACCGGAATTTGTATAAAAAACTCTTTTTGACATGCTTCTTTCTCTCAATTGAGCGTGACGTAAGGTTATAACAATATTATCTGGGAGTAAACTCTAAAATAAGGAGTGTTGGAATAGCACTAGTAATGCAAAAATTCATAAAAAAATATCATGAAGCTGTAAGGCTTCTTGACTAAGTGAAGTATACTAAATACCCTCTATTGGTCCTTATGTTAATTTATAAATAGGAAATATTATGTCTAAAGTTGCAAAATTATTAGCTGTATCGCTTCTTGTCGCTGGGTGCAGCGGCACATATCATCAACATAATCATAAATATCCACACAATCATGAACATATGGAAAAAGGTTATAGTCAATCTGCAGAACAGGCTAAAGACCAAGTAGACCATAAAAAACATGCTGCAAAAGTGAGATCTAATAACATTGAAAATCAAGTTTCAAAAAATGTTACTAATCACACAAGTCATGTAGCAAAAGACGTTGCGAATACTGCCTCAGCTGTGACCACAGCGGCAAAAAACATAAAGTAATTCTGTAAGCATTTCTACTTTAAGAAGTGGAAATGCTTTTTATGAATAAGTAATTAAAGACATTGGATAGTGGTGGAGAGAAAACTGTAAGTGGCGACCTAAAAGTCATCAACTATGATTTAAAACAAAAGCAGTTATACTGAACTTGATGGGCTGCGCCTGCCTTTGGCCTAGGATCTTCTTTTTTCTTAGCATATCCTTTCATTGCCCCAGATCCCGGGTCAAAGCCCGGGATGACTGTTGAGCTGTCATGCTGAACTTGGTTGTGGGCTGCGCCTGCCTTCGGCCCAGGACCTCAAGGCAGCAGCAAAATAACTCTATCTCACAAAAATCTAAAAACTTTCTGATACCCATTCGGATACTTTTGGGTCATATTTCAGGATCCTAGGCTTACTGTCTATACTATCGAAAGTAATATCTTGCATTAATTCCTCGTGTGCAGAGATAAAGCCTCGCTCTGGGCCGAAGAGAGGGAAATATGGTTGAAAGTTTATATATTTGAGATTTACATATTTCTGTTTTATAGCCTTATTCGTCGCTGCTATAAGATCTGCAAGTGAATTGATTTTTGTACCATTGATAGATTTTATCTGAATTCTGTAGACAGATTTATAATCTTGAACAAACATCTCTGGAATGCTGCTAAAACTACCTCCAGTTTGTACATTTGCAAGCGCAACGCTACCTATTGGGATCCCAGATTTGGCCGCTACAAAATCGTCAGCTTCGAAGAATAAACCACCTGCAAAGTCTAGCATTTTTGAGATTTTTGTTTTCTCAAGATCATAGAGTTTCAGCTCCTGTTCAAGTTTCTTACCATCTCTAATGACAGTAAGTTTAATTTTATCAGAAGTTGCTGTGCTTAAGTAAAGATCCAAAAGGCAGAGATCTGCGCCTATTTTCTTGTCTTCTACTTGCCATAAAATATCACCAGGTAAAATTTTTCCTTCCGCTGTTCCCCCAGGTAAAACCTTTCGGACAATTATAACTCTGTTGCGCGCATCAGGTAAATCCTTTATGTAACTATTCATTTCTTCTTTTAAGAAATTGCGATGCTTAACAGCTTTATCTAATGAATAAAGTTCGGTAATGACCCCAATATGTTTTCTGCTTAGATGTACTTTATCTGCCTGTAATTCCTTTAATACATGCGTAACATATTCTCCCTTGAGTGCTAGAGAATGGGTTTTTCCTCCTCCATAAAGCACACCTATTGCTTTGTTTTCGAGATTAAGTATCGGTGATCCACTAGCACCACCTGTTGAGTTCATATTAATTACGTACGATCCTTGGGGCATTTCTCCGTTTATTTCGTATAGATCAGATAAATAGCCATTATGGAATGAAAAACCTTGTCCTTCAGTGTTACCAACTATAAATACATCGGATCCGAGTTTGGGAATTTCATTAGTAAATTCAACAATCTCAAACTCTGTTGGAAATTCTTTCGGATCTATTTGCATAACAGCAAAATCTGCATATTGATCGTAGTATACTACTTTTGCTTCAGCTTGCTGACCGTTATGAAAGGTAATAAAATATGTTCCAACTGAAACTCTGCCAACAACATGGCTATTGGTTATTAAAAAACCTTTCTTGCCATCAACAATAAATCCAGTGCCAGACCAGCTACCAGTATTTTGATATGCTGAAACTGGCACCCTGCTATTAATCGTTACAATGGCTTTTCTGATTTTTTCAATGTCTTTTATTTTTGCGTCATCCGCATAAATAGTTGTTGTTAAACAAACTAATGTTATCGCAAAAACTTTTAAAAATTTTAACATATTTATTGCCTATTGCTCTTGTAAAAAAATTATCCTGCACTATATCAAATGTCATGGACTAGGAAAGAGAATTATCACTTCTGGGTCAAACTTTATTAGATGAGGAATATTAATATGGGGAAAGTTATAGGTATCGATCTTGGTACTACCAATTCATGTGTAGCAATTATGGATGGGAAAGAGCCAAAGGTACTTGCAAATATTGAGGGCGAGAGAACCACTCCTTCAATGGTAGCATTTACCGATAGTGGAGAAAGGCTAGTTGGTCAACCAGCTAAAAGACAAGCAGTGACTAACCCAGATAACACTCTGTTTGCAATCAAGCGACTAATTGGTCGTAGCTATGATGATCCTATGGTCAAAAAGGATAAGGACATGGTTGCTTTCAAGATTGTTAAATCTGATAATGGCGATGCATGGGTAGAAGTTGCTAATAAAAAATACTCTCCAAGCCAGATAAGTGCTTACATATTACAAAAAATGAAAGAAACAGCTGAGAACTACTTGGGAGAAACAGTAACTCAGGCGATAATAACTGTTCCAGCTTACTTTAATGATGCGCAAAGACAAGCGACTAAAGATGCTGGCAAAATAGCTGGTCTTGAAGTTTTAAGAATTATCAACGAACCAACTGCAGCAGCTTTAGCTTATGGACTTGATAAAACAGAAAATAAAACAATAGCTGTTTATGACCTTGGGGGTGGTACATTTGACGTATCAATACTTGAAATTGGTGATGGAGTTTTCGAAGTAAAAGCTACTAATGGTGATACATTTTTAGGTGGCGAAGATTTCGATATGAAAATCCTGAACTACCTAATTGATGAATTCAAGAAAGAAACATCTGTTGATCTTAAAAAAGATCCACTTGCACTGCAGCGTCTGAAAGAAGCTGCTGAAAAGGCTAAGAAGGAACTTTCAAGCACTCAGCAGACAGATATTAACCTACCATATATTACGGCAGATGCTTCTGGTCCGAAACATATGAATATTAAGCTTACTAGGTCAAAGCTTGAGTCTCTTGTAATGGACCTGATTGATCGTACTATGGACCCTTGCAGGAAAGCTCTGAAAGACGCTGGGTTAAAACCAAGCGAAATTGATGAAGTGATTCTAGTTGGTGGTATGACTAGAATGCCAAAGGTTATTGAGAAGGTCAAAGAATTTTTTGGTCGTGAGCCACATAAAGGAGTAAATCCTGATGAAGTTGTTGCTCTTGGTGCAGCTATTCAAGGTGGTGTGCTACAAGGGGATGTGAAAGATGTACTTCTACTCGATGTAACTCCATTATCTTTAGGTATTGAGACTTTAGGGGGTGTATTTACTCGCTTGATTGATCGTAACACAACAATTCCAACAAAGAAAAGTCAGGTCTTCTCAACAGCGGATGATAATCAACATGCTGTGACCATTAGAGTCTTTCAGGGTGAAAGAGAGATAGCTGCTCATAATAAATTACTCGGACAATTTAACCTAGAAGGAATTCCTCCGTCACCAAGAGGTATGCCTCAGATTGAAGTTACATTTGATATTGATGTCAATGGAATTGTTCACGTATCAGCAAAAGATAAAGCGAGTGGAAAAGAGCAGAAGGTAACAATTCAAGCATCTGGCGGTCTAAAAGATGATGAAATTGAGCAGATGATTAAGGATGCTGAAAAAAATGCATCAGAAGATAAGAAGCGCAAAGAATCTATTGAGATAAAAAACAGAGCAGACACACTTATATACTCTACCGAGAAAAGTCTCAAAGATTTTGCAGATAAAATTGCAGCGAATGATAAACAACTAATTGAAGACGCGATTACATCTCTTAAAAAAGCAATGGAGTCAGAAGACGATATTGAGCTAATTAATCAGAAAACAGAAGATTTAGCTACTGCAAGTATGAAAATTGGTGAAGCAATGTACGGCAATAACGAAGCTGCATCATCGCCTCAAGGTGAATCATCTTCACAAAATGCTGAGGATGGTAAAGTTGTAGACGGTGAATTTAAAGATGTGAGTGATAAGTAAGTGATATCAAGATATGCGCCGCCCATAGCTTGGTGTTATCTATCAAGTGGAGCTTAAGACATGACAAAGAGAGATTATTATGAGGTGCTTGAGATTCCACGCTCTGCAAGCAGTTCACAAATCAAAAAAGCTTATCTTACGCTAGCCAAGAAATACCACCCTGATACAAGTGGTGGAGCTCCCTCCGCTGAAATGAAGTTCAAGGAAATAAGTGAAGCTTATGAGGTTCTTAAAGACGAGCAAAAGAAAGCTGCATATGATAGGTTGGGGCATAGCGCATTTGAACAAGGTGGGACCGGGGGATTCAATTCTCGCGGCGGATTTAATGGGAATAATCCTGATATAAATGACATATTTGGTGATTTTTTCAGTGATTTCATGGGTGGTAGAGGGGGGGCTTCTAGGCCCAGAGCAAGTCAAGCAAGAGGATCGGATTTAAAGTATAATCTCACAATCACCCTAGAGGAAGCTTTTGCTGGAGTAGATAAAAAAATAAATTTTAATGCAGAAGCTAAATGCTCTTCTTGTGAGGGAAAGGGTACTAATGAACCGAATGCTAACAGTACATGTCCACAATGTAGTGGAACGGGCGCCATTCGTATGCAGCAGGGATTTTTTGCTATAGAACAGACATGTAACAAATGTAACGGTCAGGGGCATGTCATTAAAAATCCTTGTACAATATGTCACGGTTCTGGTCGCGTTTCAAAGCATAAAAATTTAATTGTTAATATACCACATGGTGTTGAAGATGGTGTAAGGATTAGAATTGCTGGAGAAGGGGAAGCTGGTTTCAGAGGGGGCTCGGTCGGAGACTTATATGTTTTTATTACAGTGAAACCACATGATATTTATAAAGTTGAAGGAAGTAACTTGCATTGTAGATTGCCGCTAAACTTTACGAAGGCAGCTCTTGGCGGAGAAGTTGATATCCCAACAATTGATGGTTCCACTGTTACACTAAAAATACCACCATCAACTCAAACAGGTGACAAGCTAAGATTAAGAGGTAAAGGAATGTCTAGAGTTCGTTCATCAGAACGAGGTGATTTCTATGCTCATGCCTTTGTTCAAACTCCAAAGAATCTTACTAAGAAGCAAAAGGAACTCTTAGAAGAGCTTGATAAGGAATTTGGTGAAACAAAAGAAAACTATAGTAGCGATGGCTTTTTTTCCAAAATGAAAAATATATGGTCTTAATGCGAAGTTTAGTTAATCCTCAACTTTAGGTAGAACAGACTTCATTCGACTCCTTTTTCGAGTTGCTAAAATATACTAATAGAAGATTTATGTACTAAAACCATGAATACCTCCGTGATAACAATCAAGCTCCAATGAATTAGGATGTATTTTTTCACAAGCATCGCACGCTCTTAAATCGATTATATCATCATTATTGTCTATAGCCTGCAATTGTAATAGTAAGTTATTCAAGCTATTTTTTGAAACTTCGGAGTCAGTCCCGCCTATTATCCTAATTTTTATCAACCCAGAAGCTTTTATATTATCAGGATTAATTTCAGCAAAGAATTTGATTAGTTGAGCTTGGTCTAAATTTCTTGCAAGGCCTACTTTCTCGAGCTCGGTAGAAAAAATACTATAGGCTATCTCTTCATTTAGATCAGCTGTGTATAAAATCAAATCTTCTCCGAGAGTGACGATATTATATTCTTTACTTTTTACTTCTATCCTTTTCATAAATTTTTATCTACCTTTGTTAACTTGATCTTGTTGACGCTTTGGATTCTGCGGTGTAGTAGTGGGGACATTAGAATTAGGCTGACTAACCATATTTTGCCTAACTAGACTACCTATATTACGAGCTTTCAATAATGTCTTAGGATCTATTGTTTTTTGTTTAGACTGGTTTATTGTGGGAGTATTGATTTTTTTAGGGTCAGATTCAATGGTTTGTGTTTTTCGAACTTCTAGATCCGGCTGTTTTGGTTGAACAATTTTTTTAGGAGCAAGAATATTTTGTGCTACCTCTTTCACTATTTTCCAAGTTGCTACCACGGTATCTTTCAGCTTCTGCCAATTGCTTTTATCTTGTTGCACGACATCTTTAATCACTTTTAAAATTGCTGCCACTCCCCCCTTGAATTTCTGCCAATTGCTTTTATCTTTTTGAGTTTCAGACACCGTTGGTTGTCGCACTTCGGATATTGTTGGTGCGGTTACAACATTTCCTTTTATTGGCATTGCTGTTTGAATTGTGGGAGCTTTTGGTTGCTTTGGAAGACTTTCTTTGATTCGCTGTTCTACGACTTGCTCTATTTTAAACAAACTATTACTTGGTTCACTGAGTAACATTTTCGTCTCACTCAACAAAGATTTTTTTTGTTCAACGCTAACATTTGATCCTAACTTACTCTCCAAATGTTTCTCTATAGCTAATTCAACTATTCTTGGATTTTCCAGTCTAATTTTCTCTACTGTCTTAGCAAGTGGTTCATACACTATATTTGCATTCCACGTTTCCATAGTGTTGTTAGTTAACATTTTAGGAGTGCTTAAATAACGATGTACTAATCTCTCTTTATCTAGATCAGTTAATACAGGGCCTCTCATTTCTGGAGATTTTGTTAAATCAAAAGCGTAGTTAAGTGGTGGTTTTAAATTATGCAATAATTTTCTTGCATCTGTAGTTTCATGATGTTTACCAGGTACGGCGTGTTCAAGTTTTCCAGTCTGGGGGTCAAACACAATTCCAGATGGTGCCCCTTTATCTCCTATATCTGCTGATTTAATATCCACCGTTGCATGGTTTCCTAGCTCAGATAATACTCGGTTTATATTATTGTCTGATACTGTTTTAGACTGAGGAGATCTATCTCTTCCTCCCACTAAATGCGCTTCTAATTTTGTTCCAGGCGGAAAATTTGCAATCACCTGAGCTAGAGATTTAGTATCAGTATATATATCAACATGAGCTAGAGCTGTTTTTTTTGTAATAGGATCGTGAAGAATCACAGCAACACATTGTTGTATATTATCAGTTCCTATTTTTTTATCTGAAAATCCAACTTCATGTTGTTCCACCCTTACCGCTTCATAGTCCACCTTACCCTGCTGTAGATCATAAGCCTTCGAATAATGGCCTAAAGCATCTTTATGCATACCTTGAGCTCTATTAATTCCACCTAATGCTAATCTTGCCTTTAATTCTTCAAGCTGATCATTATTTTTTAAACTATTATCTAATAAAGCTTGATTCTCTTTGTCATATCGTTCAAGAGTACCATTTGCTTTATGTATATTTGCAAGTGCCTTATAGGAGGATTCAGCTGTAAAATAGTCTTTACCCTCTATACATATGGATATAGATTTTTTATAATTTGCTTCCGCATCTTTATAATTTCCTTGTGTTTGTTGAATTGAGGCAATATTAGAATATATAGACCCTAGAAATTGGTTATTAGGTTGATTTTTGGGCATCCTAGATTCTGCAGCTTGAAATTGCTGCAAGGCCATTTCCCTGTTTCCTTGTTGTAGGAATTGCTGACCTTGATTATATAAGCCTACAACCTCTTTAGGCGGGGCATATTGTAACTTAGTACCTAAATACTCAGGAAAGCTAGAGCTCAGGGATGATAGCTGACTTAAGAGTGCAGTAGGATTTTGTTCTGCTGATTTGCCCTTAACTAACATTCTTAGTGTAAAACCATATATAAATTAGTTAGTCTTCACAGGTGCTTTTTCTTTTGCTTCAGCCTTAAATTTAATATATTGAGCCATCATCCTTGTAACACAACAGCGGGTAACTAATATTCTAATATTGCTTCCTATTATCATCATATTTCTAATACCATCTGAGTTGCTCAAATTAATAATTTAGTATTAATCATCCCTAATTAGTAACGTTTAAACTGAGTGATATTAATTAAACTATATCAATAAATTGATTAGTTAAACTACTTGGAACCAAATTCTAGTAAAAATAAAGAATCAGTTGATTTTCAGTTACAAATTTAATATAAAAACTTGTTGCAATTAGCCCTTTATGTCTGTATAAAGGATGGAACTTATTTGGCCCCTTCGTCTAGCGGTTAGGACGTCACCCTTTCACGGTGAAAACACGGGTTCGATTCCCGTAGGGGTCACCATGCCTAAACTTATATAGTATTTATTCCTAGATTTAAGAAATAAAATTAGTTATTATATCCTTCGAAACGATCCTCAATTAACTTATTTTTTTATAGCATTATGGGAATTAGTCTTTTTCACTTGTTGGTTGTTCTGCTAATCATCTTACTATTATTTGGTGCAGGAAAGTTGCCACAAGTTATGTCTGAACTTGGTAAAGGTCTTAAAGCCTTTAAATCCTCTTTAAAAGATGAGGATAAAAAAGACTAATACGATTTTACTCGATCTAATTGATTTCTGTACTTAGAGCAGTTTTTCATGTATATAAAGTTGAATAAAAACATAACTTATCTGGTCCTAATTATGAATTTTACTAAATCACTTTTCCCTATAATTATAGCATCTTTAATTTTTGCTTCATGCAAATCGAAGTTGAAGGATAATGAAGATGTCGTTCCAGCACAAGAATTATACAGTAATGGTATTAAAGAGTTGCAAGCTGGTGAGTACAAAAAAGCGTCAGCTGAATTTGAAAAGGTATTTTTCCAACATCCCGGTAATAGCATCACACCGCAAGCTGAGCTTATGCAGGCGTACTCTCTGTATCTTGCAAGTGAATATGAAGAGGCGGTTGATGTTTTGGACATGTTCGTCAAACTTCACCCTAGGCATGAGGATGTTGCATATGCGTACTATCTAAAAGCACTTGCAAACTATGTTCAAATCTCAGATGTAAGACTTGATCAATCCAAAACTAAGTATGCTAGCGAAGGGCTTGAAGAAGTTATTATAAGATTCCCTGGATCTAAATATGCGATTGATGCTGCATTAAAAATCGACCTAGTAAATGATCATCTAGCTGGAAAGGAAATGTTTGTTGGGCGTTATTATCTAAACAAAAGAAATCCAGTAGCCGCGATAAAAAGGTTTCAAATAGTGGTTGAACGCTATGATACTACTTCGCATGCTCCTGAGGCATTACATAGGCTTGTCGAAAGTAATGTAATGCTTGGACTTGTTGAAGAAGCAAGGAAATATGCTGTGGTGCTTGCTCATAACTATCCCGATAGTCAGTGGCGCAAATATAGTGATAATTTGTTGAAATAGCGAGATGCTGCAAAGCCTTCATATTAAGGATTTCATCCTAATTGAGAAATTAGAATTAGATTTTAATGAAGGTTTTTGTGTGATTACTGGTGAGACTGGCGCAGGCAAGTCCATCCTTCTTGATTCTATCCTTTTTTGTCTTGGTGAGAGATTTTCAGGCAACCCGGTTAGGCCATCTGCAGAATCATGCTGCGTAACTCTTGTTTTTACTGCTAGCGAAAGGGTAAATGATTATCTCAAAGAGGTAGATATTAATAGCGATGATGTTCTAATTGTAAAATCTACTCAAAATATTCAAGGGCGTAAAAAGTTTTTTATAAACGATCAAATTGTTACAGCCAAGCTTGTACAAAATTTGTTCGATTATTTGCTAGAACTTCATGGCCAACACAACCACACTTTGCTCTTAAATGTAGGATCACATTCATTTATTCTAGATGAATTTGGTAAAGTTGAAAAACTTAAAACAGAGGTTACAGACAGTTATTTCCATTGGCAAGAAACCGAAAAGAAAATCAAAGAAATTGCTATTAAGAAAGAACAGATTGATAAGGATATAGATTATTTAAAACATGTTTGTGCTGAGCTTGAAAATGCTCAAGTCAAGAAAGGCGAGGAGCAAGAATTCGCCGATATCAAAAGAAAGCTGCAATCTAAGGATAAAGAGAGAGAACTGATTCAATCTGTGCTAACTGCGATTCAAGAAAGCTCAATTGAGCGAATTATTGCAAAAGCACAAAGATCTATCACAAATTCTGCAAATACTGAGTTTCTAGAAAAAGTGAGTTCCAACTTGGAATCGGCTTACGATAAAATTGAGGATGCTAAAACTGTTCTACAGCAGAACTTGCGTGATATGGATCTAACAGAATTTTCTATAGAAGAAATTGAGGAAAGATTGTATCAGATCAGAACCATAGCAAGAAAGCACTCAACTAATGCCGATGATTTGGTTGATTTTCTTGAAAAATCTCAAGCACAATTGTTAAACTTGGAAAATAAAGTTCAAGTAAACTCTGAGATAGAGCAACAACTTCAGGTCCATAAGGCAAATTACTTTACCCTAGCTCAAAAATTGTCAGATCAAAGAAAGAAAACGGTTACAGAGCTTGAGAAAAAAGTTATGCAGGAATTATCGACTCTGGATATGACAAAGGCCATTTTTGTTATTGAAATTGAATCAGACCCTGATTTTGCTTCGTCAAATGGGATTGATAGAGTACGATTTGTTGCTTCAACAAATCCAGGAATGAGCTTGTCTCCTATCGATAAAATTGCATCTGGAGGAGAATTATCACGCTTTATGTTAGCGCTTCGAGTGGCTTTATTTGATAATGCTCCAAAGCAAACTGTTATTTTTGATGAAATTGACGCAGGGATAAGCGGCTCTGTTGCAGACTCAATTGGTCTGCGTTTAAAGGCCTTAAGTAGCGCAGTACAAATCATTGTCATAACTCACCAGCCACAGGTCGCTGGAAAGGCCGATCAGCATATTTTAGTTGAAAAAACCCAACATGATCTTCATACTATAGTTGAAATAAGAACGCTTGAAAATGAAGCGAGGTCTTACGAGCTTGCTAGGATGATTTCAGGTAAGGAAATAACCAAAACCGGATTGAAAGCAGCAAAAGAGTTAATAACCTTAGTTTAGGAGAAGAAACTATGACGAATCAAATGACCAAATTAATAATATTTTTATTTCTTGTGAGTCCCTTAAGCAGTTTAGCTGGTGAGGATAAGATAGATGGCACGTTACTTAATGTGTCTGCTACTGAATTCATTGAAGTCCAAGAAGATTTACTAGTTGCAAATTTGCACTATGAATTCGAGGCTATAACGGCAAAAGAAGTGCAAAATCAAATTAACGTCATAATGACTAAAACACTAGAAAAAGCTAAGATGCTAAAAGACGTCAAGGTTTCAACACAGCAATATTCTGTATACAAATATGAATATGTGGCTAATAAAAATGATGAGAGAAAAACAAAATGGAGAGGAAACCAGGGGGTTGTTATAACAGGAAAAACTTCAGATGATATTTTAAAACTTACCGGCGAATTGCAAGAAATGGGTTTAGCAGTTGATGGACTAAGTTACACAATTTCGAATGATAAAAGAGAAGAGGTACGAGATTCACTGATGGAATTAGCTATTGAGAAGCTAATGAAGAAATCAAAGCGCGTGGCAAAAGCTTTAGGTAAAGATGTAGTAAAAGTTGTAAGTATCAACGTCGATGCGGATATATCTAGACCATATCCTGCTATGCAATATGCGATGAGAATGGCTTCTGTTGCAAAAAATGAGATGGCATCCCCTGTAGCAGAACCAGGTCAGAGCGAAATTTCTATGACGGTGTCTGCAACAATTATGATAAAAGACTAATATAGCACTCCTCATTTCAAACGATACATACGACTCGTCAGAGGTATTACTTGAAATACCATTTAGCGAGTCTCACTTGTGCTCACGTATATAGAATACGCTCCGCAAGTTCGCTCTTAAATTCATTAGTCCAATTTGAAATGAGAAATGCTACCAAACTTAGGCTATAACCATTGTTCAAAAAATAGCTCATTCTAAAGTTTTAAATTTGTTTTCTGCTTTTCCTTTACTTTCTTTAGTTTTTCATTGTAAGCTGAGACCTGTAGTATAAAAATTAATCAAAAATCCAAATAAAAGATGAATATTCACGAATATCAAGCAAAACAAGTTCTGGGTAAATATGGTGTGCCTACATCACACGGTATTGTTGCTTTAAAAGCTGAAGAAATTGATGATTTGATCAAGAATTTTGATTCTAAAGTATATGTTATTAAGGCACAAATTCATGCGGGTGGAAGAGGTAAAGCTGGTGGCGTAAAAGTTGTTCGCAGCAAAGAAGAAGCTAGAAGTATTGCTCATGATATGTATGGCAAGACACTAGTGACACATCAGACCGGACCAAAGGGCCAGATTGTCAAGAGAGTATACATAGAATCCGGGTGTGATATTGCCAAGGAATATTACTTTAGCGCAGTGCTTGATAGGTCATCGAATCGAATAACATTCATGGCTTCGACTGAAGGCGGAGTTGATATCGAAGAGGTAGCAGCCAAAACACCAGAGAAGATAATTAAAGTTTCAGTTGATCCAGTCACTGGCATTTTACCTTTTCACTGCAGATCCTTAGCCTTTAGGTTAGGGTTTTCTGGCGATAAAGCAAAGCAGATGATGAAAATAGCTGAGTCAGTCTATAATGCGTTCGTTGGTACGGATGCGTCTCAAATAGAGATTAATCCACTTGTTGAAACTACAGATGGTAATTTGCTAGCCCTAGATGCTAAAATCAATTTTGATGATAATGGATTATTTCGTCATCCAGAAATTGCTTCTTTGAGAGATGAAGCGGAAGAGGATCCACTTGAAGTAAGAGCAAGTAAAGCAGATTTAAATTACGTGCGCATGGATGGAACTATTGGCTGTATGGTCAATGGAGCTGGTTTAGCCATGGCAACTATGGATATTATTAAACTCTATGGAGCAGAGCCAGCGAATTTTCTTGATGTTGGTGGTGGAGCAGATAAGGAAAGAGTCACTGAAGCATTCAAGATTATTCTTTCAGACAAGGCGGTAAAGGGCATACTAGTAAACATCTTCGGTGGTATTATGAGATGCGACATTATTGCAGAAGGAATTGTAGCCGCTGCAAAAGAAGTTGGTGTCAAGGTGCCGTTAGTCGTTCGCCTTGCTGGCACAAATTTTGAGCTTGGAAAGAAAATACTAGCGAATTCTGGATTAGAAATTATTGCTGCTGATGATCTAGGAGATGCAGCACAAAAAATTGTAAAAGCTATATAGATTGGGAGCAGTAGTAATATGTCGATACTTATAAACAAAAATACAAAAGTAATTTGTCAGGGATTTACCGGCTCCCAAGGTACTTTTCACTCTGAACAAGCAATTGCTTATGGAACCAAAATGGTCGGCGGTGTCACTCCTGGGAAAGGCGGACAAACGCATCTAGATTTACCGGTTTATAATACAGTTGCTGAAGCTGTTGATAGAACAGGAGCAAATGCCACCGTAATTTATGTTCCACCGTCATTTGCGGCAGATTCAATCCTTGAAGCAATTGATGCGAAGCTTGAATTGGTGGTTTGTATCACAGAAGGAATACCAGTAATAGACATGCTCAAAGTCAAAAGAGCTTTAATTGGTTCAAGAACTAGGTTGGTCGGGCCAAACTGCCCTGGGGTTATTACTCCTGAGGAGTGTAAAATTGGCATCATGCCAGGCCATATTCATAAAAAAGGCAAAATTGGTATTGTTTCAAGATCAGGCACTCTAACATATGAAGCTGTTGCTCAAACAACTGCTGTTGGTCTTGGACAGTCTACTTGTGTGGGTATAGGTGGTGACCCAGTAAATGGAACTAATTTTATCGATTGTATTGAATTATTTTTGCAGGATAATGATACTCAAGCAATTATCTTGATTGGTGAAATTGGCGGCAATGCAGAAGAAGATGCAGCAGACTTCATCAAAAAGTCTAAAATCAAAAAACCAGTTGTTGGATTTATTGCAGGAGTAACAGCTCCTCCTGGTAAAAGAATGGGCCATGCTGGTGCAATTATCGCTGGCGGCAAAGGCTCTGCTGGGGACAAGCTCGAGGCTCTTGGTAGTGCCGGGGTAACGATTTCCAACTCTCCTTCTGAAATTGGTCGTACGATGCAAAAGTTACTGGGTTCACTATAGTAAATCACCTAATCAAATGTGATTTACTATATATAGTCGTTTAAGTTGAATTAGCATAAATTTCTATTTTATCTTTTGACTTTTAAAAATCACCACTCATACCCAAAATGGGTTAGCATTTGGAGTATTCGCAGCAATATTTAAAAGACAAAATCTTTCCTATAAATATACGCTAATTCAACTTAAACGACTATAGTAGTTGAGTTTAGTATGAATTAAGCAGTTATTTGTGTGCTAAGTGCGATATAGACAATAAGTTAAATTACTAATATTAAAAAGTCGATTGCTTGAAAAACTCCGCAGAGCCTTTGTTTGTAAGACTTTGATACTTGTTTTAGCTCTTAAATTCCCCTAGAATATAACAAAAAATTTTTAAAACTTAGGAGATTTTTCACAGTAGACTAAAAAGATCTTGCGTACTTAAATAAGTACAAGTATAATGAAGATTAATGTAATTTAGAGAAGAGTATAGATATGAAAACCTTAAATTATTCTTCCTTGAGAAATAACTTGGCCAGTGTTCTAGATGAGGTTAATAATGATCATGTTCCGATAGTTATTACAAGACAAAACGGTAAAGCAGCGGTGATTATTTCGTTGGAGGATTTTAGATCTTATGAAGAAACTTTTTATTTAATGAAAAGTCCTAAAAATGCTCAGCGCTTGCATGAGGCAATTGCTGAGGTTGAAGCTGGTAAAACGGTAAAACGTGATTTAATAGAAAAATGATCATAGCTTGGGCTGAAAAAGCATGGGATGATTATTTATATTGGCAAAATACTGATAAAAAAACTTTGCAACGCATCAACCTATTAATTAAAGATGTAAAACGACATCCATTTACAGGAATAGGAGATCCGGAAGCATTAAAACATAATTGGTCTGGCTATTGGTCTCGTCGGGTTGATCGTGAACATCGCCTTGTGTACAAACATACTAAAGAAACAATTACTATAGTTCAATGTCGTTATCATTACTAGACTTATCTATGTCATTATATAGTAAATTAGCTTGAAGTAGGGATAGTTAATTTACTATAAAACACAGCTTAACTCTATAGTCTACCTTGTTTTTATAATATATAGCCTACTAGTTCTGGTTTATCTGAAGTAAATCCGAGAAACTCGTTGTAGCCAGTATAATCTTCGCCCAAGAGAAGCACGGTCGAGCTTTGAGTACCGCCTAATTCAGAAGGTGGCAATATAGATTTGTATATATATTGAACCTGTGTACTCAACATTTTGGTTGATTGCATATCCATGCGGTAATCTTTTGCTGCTATATCAATTAGCTTACTCAAGCACAAATCAAAAAAACCAATGTGATTAGCCTGATATGAAGCAAATGGTGAGGTTCCGATTAAAAATAACTCAGCAAGTTTTTGAGGCAGTAATTCAAGATCTTTTTCAGCACTTCTAAAAAACCTGTCGTCAGAATAGTCGGATTCGTCCATTTTCTCCTGCCTAAAATCGTTACCAGATTTAAAGCTGTACTTAACTATTCGGGAACCTTCTGCAGAGATATAAACTGGTATATGTCCACCTGGAACAAAAACAATATTTTCTAAAGCTTTTAGGTCAAATGCTAGATATAGGTTCTTGGCAATATGGTAGGCAATCTGCTGCTCAAGCGAGTCTTGTTCTATGATCAAATTATTATAGTCTGAGAGATCTTTTTCATAGTTCGATAATTTTATGGGAGTATTATATTTTGTGTTATAACTCGTAACAAAATCGTTAGAGTGGTCAAGCGAGATAAGTATATTTTTGAGCTCCTTAAGAGCTTTAATACAACTTTTGACTTTAGGACCTTCTGAATTTACAATCCTTATACATTGGTTTAAGGAATCATTGTTCATTACAAACAATTCCTTCGCAGTAACAACGGAGTAACCTTTTCCGCTTTGCTTGGCTTGTTCTTTGTCGTCATAGAGTCTGATCTCATATCTTACAGTATTTCCTTCTGGGGCGAACACTGTATTTTTGCCTGAGTTAGGTAAGTCAAAGATATATCTTGTTAGCAATTCTGAAATGATCACTGCAGTGTTATCGTCCTGTATTAATTCTGATAATTTATTTAAAGCTAATTTGATAAATTGGGTATTATATTCTTGAAATTCAGTTACGGCTTTTTTCATTTTTGTAGGGGTAGAAAAAAGAGTTTTTTGTTTCGATGGCGATGCTAAGAAGATATTTTCTTTCCCTAAGCTAAGTACCCTATCTGCGCAGTCTGGGAGTTTAAAAGTTATTGTATTATATTCTGGTAGTTCCAAATCTGATGATTTTATAGCAAAACCGCTCTGTGATTTTGCCGCTGTAGCGAGAATTAATGATAATTTCTCAATTAGTTCATGACTATTAGCTGCTTCCTCTACTGCGCTAGCTACCATTGCTTTAATAAAAGCAACTGGAATTATATGACAAAGCTGCTTTTGTGTGCCTAAAATTTTAGATCTTCCCACCACAGTAAGGTTACTACCAGTAATATCTGCCAAAACATAACGAGAAACGTTCTGATGTATAACTCCTTCAAGTAAATGAACTAATATCTTCTTTTGGGATTTGCCATGGTTCTGGCATTTGTGGGTTCATAGGAATTTCTGGTAGGCTAACATACTCATCATCTAACCTTATAGGATTATCATGTTTTTGTTTTTTCAAAGTGTGATCATTGTGCTCTGAACTTGTCGTTACTTTGAATAATTGCTTTTTGGTAGATGTAAAAGGGAATAGTTTTTTTGCACTAGGGTTTTTTTGATAAGTAAGATCCTGATGATCTGGTGAAATTCTTTTCATATTCTTATAATAAATTGATTGTTCTTAATAATTTCGACATATCATTAACATGATTTAATTAAAACGCAATGAAAAAATTCGTAAAAAAGTAAAAGATTTCTTAATTTAAATTACAAGTAGAAAAACCTGCAAAGGCTTTTGACTCCTAGTAAATAAGAAAAGAGAGATAAGAGGTTTATAGAGAGCTGTTGAAGAATGGATTAAGCATTGTTGACAATGTCTTAAGTAAATATAAATTCATATAACTAATAGTTTATATTTTATATAGAATTGTTACCAATATATTCTGTTACTTTTTATTGATTAAGGTTGAGAGTGGCAAATAGCCTGAGTTCGAGTCAAGAAAATGAGAGAAATTATGGCATTGCTAAATAAGTATAGCTATAATTTGCTCGAGCGATACTGACTATAAAAGCATGAATCTGCGCAGCAAAAACTTTTTCAAGTAGCATTGCAATAAGTCAGCTCGATCGTCATAAATGGTGGTGCCGCTAGAAAGAATTGAACTTTCGACCTCATCATTACCAATGATGCGCTCTACCACTGAGCTATAGCGGCAAAAAGATTGGTGTTTCTAACAAAAATCTGTTACAAATTAACCAAAATTATGCGGAATGATTTTAAGTGCAAGTTTTTGTCATATTATTAGTACATCGTCAAGGAAAATTAGTTTGAATGTCAAAGAAAAAACAAGAAACGACTGAAAAAATAAAGAAAAAAGAAGATAAGTTATCGATGGCTCTACGCAAAAATTTGCAGCGTCGCAAGGCGGGAAAAAGCATCAAAAACAAAAAAGAATCGGAGATGGGTGAACTATTTATAGGCTATATGAGTGGAACTTCTTGTGATGGAGTTGATGCTTCATTGGTTCGAACTGACGGAGAAAGTGCATTTACTATAATTGCTAATATTCATATACCTTATTCTTCAGAATTTAAATTTGATCTTAAGAAGCTTTGTAGTGAGTTGAGCTCATCTCTTGAAATTGAAAAAAAACTTACAGAATTTCATATTGAGGCTACTACCCAGTTGCTTAAGCAAACAAAATATTCCAACAAAGATATCAGAGCACTTGGTTTTCATGGACAAACTATTTTTCATAAACCAGAAAGCCAACTTACCTGGCAAATAGGCAATCCACACTTACTTGCTCAAGGTACGGAGATAGATGTGGTGCATGATTTCAGGAGAAGGGATATTAGCCTCGGTGGTCAAGGAGCGCCGTTAGTGCCGATTTTTCATAAATTGTTAATGCAAAATCAAGAACTACCTGTTGCGGTTATCAATATCGGAGGTGTAGCAAATATTACTTATATAAGCGAGGAAAATGGTATACCATTTCCTAGCTTAAATCAGACAAATGGATTTCAGAGCGAGACTGCGCAGCGTATACTTATACGCGAGCACAGGCGAGACTCACAAAATTCGATTGGATCATTTAAACTGGAAAATGGTATAATAGCATTTGATACGGGGCCTGGTAATGCCCTAATTGATGATGCTATGAATAAATATTTTAATAAGAGTTACGACAAAAATGGTGAGATTGCTTCTCTAGGAAAAATAGACGAATCAGTTGTTAGCGAATTCCTGGCTGATGAATATTTCAACCGGCCCTATCCAAAATCTTTAGACAGAAACTCATTTAAATATATAAATGGTATGTTCGCCAATCACTCTCCAGAAGATATCATAGCAACGCTTACTTATATTACTTGCTCGACTATTGTTCGTGCTGTTGAGATATTACCAAATATTCCTATTAGTATTTTTTTATGCGGTGGAGGAAGTAGAAATAAACAGATAGTTAAATGGCTAGAATCAGCTCTATTAACAAAAGGTTTTAACTGCAAAATAGAAAATATTTCTACCATTGGTAATTTTAACCAGGACTATATAGAATCCCAGGCATTTGCTTATCTTGCTGCTAGATTTTTTAAAGACTTACCGAGCGCTTTTCCGACAACAACTGCAGCTATTCGTGAAAATATTTGTGGGTGTTTAGTAAAGCGATCATAGCTTCAAACCATATGCACATTGGTATTTATGTCACGTAGCTTATTATACATGCTCAACAAAACATTGATTGATGGTTTAAAAGTAAAAATAACTAGTATATAATTAGGGTTATAGTTATTCCTGCTCAACAATGGATTAGGGTAATAACTTTTTCAAACTGAATAAAATTTTTTAAGGAGAATCTGAATATGATTAAAAAAATTGCAGTAGCATTCCTTGCTGTTGTTTTGTTATCTGGTTGTAGTGCTTCAAGAGGCAAATACGGTGATAATAACAAACATATAGCTGAATTCGAGAAAACGATTGGTGATAGAGTGTTCTTCAAACTCGATAGTTCGGATCTTACCTCTGACGCACAAAGCACCCTGACACGTCAAGCAGAGTGGCTGAAAGATCACAAGCTTTTCAATCTTACTGTTGAAGGTCATTGTGATGAAAGAGGAACAAGAGAGTACAACATTGCTCTTGGTGAAAGAAGAGCTAACGCTGTTAGAATGTTCTTAATTGAGCATGGTATAAGCGCAGATCGTGTTGATACTATTTCATATGGTAAGGAAAGACCAGCAGTTATCGGTGATGACGAGGCAGCTTGGAGTCAAAACCGTAGAGGGGTAACGGCGATTAGATAAGTTTCTGATTTATCTATGAGCCTTACAAGAACTGGTGTAGCCTAGTGTTACACCAGTTTTTTTGTTTTTTTAATGGTTGAGAGCAGTTGTCTTTTAAATTCAAGAATTATTTAAAGCATTGCTTAGTAACTATAGATATAATTTGCTCGAGCGACACTGACTCTAAAAGCATCAATTTTTTTCAAGTAGCGCTTAGCAATACTTGCACCGTCATGTGCTCTGGATGGCTGCCGGGGGGGTGCCCGTGGCTTTGCCCGCGTATCAACAGCTCTACAGAGCTTTTATCACAAGGCTTACATAAGCTGATCTGATCCACGCTGGCAAAGCCACTATTTAGTCTACCCTTTGTAAAATTCATGGCAAAAACGGCTAAAAGACTGGATTTCGCCTGGAGCGGGAATGACATAAAACAACTTTTACAAAAACTTTATCGATGAATTATCATAGTTATGGGGCAATGTCCTGCATTTGACTTCTTGGCGTGTTGACAGATTGTTGGTAAAAGGCAATTCGCTGTCTAAAATTTCTATCAAAGGTGCAATTTATCTTAATTTCGCTTCCTTCCGCTTCCTTCATGTGTTAGAAAGGAACTTATGCTATTTCTATAACACAGGGCTCACTATATCATTATGTTCAGAAACTTCTTTCTTTTAGTACTAAGTTTGTTTTTGCTAATTGCATGCAAGGAAGCTAAGGATGCCGAAACTCCAGCTAAGGATCAGATAGAAAGTTACAGTAAAGAACTTGAAGACTGCCAGGACAATGCTACAAAAAAATCTGAAGAAGAAAAGGAAAAACAAAAGACGGAAAAAGTCGAAGAGCAAAAGCCAAAGCATATCAGGGGGTATGACGTTGAACCTGATGATATGGTTTTAGGAAATCGTAATTCGAAAATCGTTGTTGTTGAGTATTTTGCACCGACATGTCCTCATTGTGTGACATATCACAAGAAAATACTTCCAGAACTCAAAACAAAATATATTGATACTGGTAAGATTGCTTATGTTATTAGGGAATTTATCGGTAATAAGCAGGATCTAGATGCAACGGTGCTTGCGCGATGTGATGGCAGCTTGGATAGCTATCTCAGTTTTATAAAAGTCATTTTAGAACAACAGGATAATTGGGCATTTGGCAAAAATTATCGTGAAATTCTAACAAATATTGGTACTCTTGGAGGAGTAAGCCCTGAAAAATATGCTGCATGTTTAAATGACGAAGCAAAGATAGGGATATTGATAGAGAATACTAAACTTATAGCAAGAGAGCCAAAGTTTGTGGGGACTCCAAGCTTCTTTATAAACGGTAAGCAGTTTACGAAGCCTTATACGTTTGAGGAACTATCGCAAGCAATAGAGAATGTAGTAATTGCTCATGAATAATAAAAAATATGAAGAAATTGAAAGGGAAATCGACAAACTTAAAGCAGAGAAGACTGAAAGCTCAGCCCCAAGTAATGGAAATACTGCATTCAATATTGCAGTGGAACTAGTTGCTGGAGTTATAGTTGGCGTAATAATTGGTTTGTTTTTTGACAATTTGTTTGATTCCAAACCAGCCTTCCTTATAATCTGTTTAATGCTCGCAATTGCTGCGACTTTTAGGTCAATTTGGAATAAATACATTAAAAGTAATGGCGCATCATAGTCCACTAGATCAGTTTAAAGTTAAAGAAATAGTCAATCTGCAGATTTTTGGCTATGACATTAGCATTACTAACTCTTCCCTTTTTATGTTATTCGTTGGCACGTTTATAGTGCTTTACTTTATGCTAGCATTTAGAAGCAAAGGGCTTGTTCCCTCCAGGTTTCAGCTTAGCGGTGAACTTGCTTATGGGATGATCTCTGGGATGCTAGACCAAAATGTTGGCCCTAAAGGGAAGAAGTTTGTTCCGCTGATCTTCACTTTGTTCATGTTTGTCCTTACCTGTAACCTATTCGGGATGATTCCCTATGGTTTTACTGTTACTAGCCATATATCCATTACATTTGCCCTGGCAATGATGGTATTTTTGCTAGTTACGTTGCTTGGGATATACTTGCATGGGTTTCGTTTTTTCTCTCTATTTTTGCCAGCTGGAACGCCTTGGTGGCTTGCTCCGCTTATGGTTGTAATAGAATTATTTGCATATTTAGCCAGGCCTGTCAGCCTATCACTTCGATTGGCAGCTAATATGGTTGCAGGCCATGTATTGCTTAAGGTTATGGCTGGATTTGTAGTTTCAATGGTTATTTATTTAAAGATTCTACCTATACCTTTTATAGTTGTTTTAATAGGTTTTGAGTTATTCGTTGCGGTGTTACAGGCTTATATTTTTACAATATTATCCTGTGTTTATCTCAGTGATGCGTTAAATCTGCATTAGTCAATTTCTTTGCAGGTGGTTTGGTTCAAGTAGATTTATTGCTGGGGATTTTGGAAGGCTTACAGCTACTTGATTTAGTTTAATAATAATTTTAGGAGAAAAAATGGAAGCAATGGCTTTTAAATTTATCGGTGCGGGCCTTATGGCCTTTGGTATGTTAGGCGCAGCCATAGGGGTGGGAAATATTTTTGGTTCCCTGCTTAATTCAATTGCACGTAACCCATCTGCAAGCGATCAGTTGCAGAGAATGGCCTTTGTTGGCGCAGGCCTTGCTGAAGCGATGGGCCTATTCTCATTCGTTATTGCGATGCTTTTGATCTTTACTTGATAGCAAGTCCTAGATTAAATGATGCAAACGAATTTTGCGGGTCTTGGCTGTGCTTGCTTACACTTGTAAGCCCCGCGAGCCGACGCTCTGAAATTCATTCGCCTGATTTAGTAGATTGGGATAAGTATACAAAGAAAATGCCCTCTTCCTGAACTTAAGTATTCAGGAAGGTGATATAACAATATATAGTAAATTCAGGGGTATTTGGTGCTAACGGCGCGATGGAGCGAAGCCTATATACAATAGGTGAGCTTGAGTAACAAAGCTACCTAAGTACCAATCAATTTACTATAGATTATTAAAGGACAAGATTATGCCTCAGTTTGATGTATCTTCGTTTAGCTCTCAGCTATTTTGGTTGGTTATTGTTTTTGGATTTCTTTATTTCCTTATAAGCAAGTTCATAGCTCCAAAAGCTGAGTCTATTCTGACACACAGGAATCGTTTCTTAGAAGAAAATGTTAACGATGCAGAAGAATATAGTAAAAGAGCTAAGTCTATAGAAACATTACGCGAAAATAAACTTGGGGAAGTTAATGCACATGTTGAGGATCTTAACAGGCAGGCGGTTGAACTAATGGACTCACAGTTTGTGCATCAGAAAAAAGAACTGTCTGTTGTTCTTGATAAGAAAAAACAGAAAGCTCTTGCCGATATACAGAACTATGTTGATAAATTTCATGTAGACGAATCAGTTTCATGTATCAAGTTGGCGGCCTTTATAATCCAGAAAGTTACAAATAAAGATGCTAATATGGAGTTACTTAAGAAGATTCACGGTAAAACAAAATGATGCATTTTTTTGACGAGAGCTTTGTAGTTGCGGTTTGTTTCGTAATATTCGTATATTTAGCTTATAAACCTATTAAAAAAGCTATAATAGCATCTCTTGATGCCAGAATTGAAGAAATAAAGCAGAAACTTGCTCAGGCTGAGAAACTTAAAGCAGAAGCAAAGAGCTTGCTTGATGAAGTAGAAAAAGAACTTGGTAATTTTGAGACAAGAAAAAAAGATATACTAGAGAGTGCACAACATAGCATTGAGCGCCATATAGAAATAAGGAACAAAGAAATGAGTTTGCTATTAGCACGCAAGAAAGACTCAGCTATAAAAGCTATAAATAATGAAAGAGAAAAGGCTAGTGACACGCTTAGATCCGAGTTTACCGAAACAGTTTTAAACTTGGTCAAGAGCTACCTTGCTCAAACTAAAAACAATGCCGTTTCTGATCAGGAAATAATTGAGTATTTTATAAAGAAATCTTAGCTCAAGCCTCCATATTTAGTATTAATCATCCCTAATTAGTAACGTTTAAACCTTACATTAAACTTAGGTACTATCCCAATTCCATTTTGTCTGCAGTTTTGACGCCACAATATTTATATTTCCACATAGTTACCTTATCAACTTTTGATTACAGATTTGACATATAAGCATAAGTTAATAAGATCCTAGTTCTAAAACTAATTATTAATTAAGCCATAACATATGCATGCGGTAATTTTAGCAGGTGGCACTGGTAGTCGTTTATGGCCAGTTTCGACTAAGCAAAGATCTAAGCCTTTTATAAAGTTGAATAATGATGAGAGCCTTATCCAAAAGGCGCTCATACGAGCTATTGAAATCGAGTCAGTGCATAATATCATTACAGTTACTACTCCAGACTGCTTATTAGCAATAAAAGCTCAATATAGCCAAGTTTCTGATATTGCTAAAAATAACATTAGCCAGGAATTAATAATTGAGCCTTATGGTAGGGACACTGCTGCGGCTATTGCAGCAGCTGCAGTTCATGTTTTCCATAATTATGGACCCGATGAGATGATACTGATATTACCATCTGATCATATCATCTTGGATTCAGTTGCGTTCTCAAGAGCGATACTGAAAGCGCAAAGCTTAGCAATCAAGGGGAAAATAGTAACATTTGGTATCAACCCTTTCTACCCAGAGACTAGCTATGGCTATATTGAATATAATGATAATGAGGTGATTCGCTTTGTCGAGAAGCCATCATTTAGTCTGGCTTTGGATTATCTAAGATCAGAAAAGTTCCTTTGGAATTCTGGTATTTTGTGTTTCACTGCCAACACCATTATAAAAGAACTAGAAATGCATTGTTCTGATATGCTATCAAGCGTTATTAAAGCCATCCATACATCAATATCATCCAACGACTCAAATTACCAAGAAGTGCTTTTAAGTTTGCTTATTTGGGATACAATTCCAAAAATTTCAATTGATTATGCGCTCTTGGAAAAATCTAATCAAATTGCGGTCGTTTCTTGTGATATAGGATGGAGCGACGTTGGTAATTGGGAATCTATGAGTAGGCTGGAGCCAAGGGATAAAAATGGTAATAGAGTAAAAGGTAATGTCACCCTGCACGATACCGTTGATTGCTATGTGGAGAGTGATAGTAATAAAATAATTGCTGTAATTGGTGTGAAAAATCTAGCAATAATTGAAACAGAAAATGGCTTTTTAGTAATAGATAAGGATAAAGCATCCAGCGCTAAAGAAATATTTGCTGATTTACAGGAAAAATCCACATTATAGCGAATGCAATTGACTATAACGCCAGTTTTGGATAACGAAACACACGCTATTTTGTCGCTTTTTTGCTGTAAAAAATACATTTTTCTCAAAATAGGGTAAGCTATTTTATCAAAAAACGTATATTTTTCGCTAAAAAACTGCCTAAAATTGTGCATCTCTCTTATCCAAAACTAGCGTTATAGCAGAAATGCCGTAGAACGCATCTTCATTTCTCCGATCAAAGCTGCTATACTGTTTTTTAACAACATTATGGCTTTGCTGATATGAATAAATTATCCTGTTTCAAAGCGTACGATATAAGAGGGAAGGTTCCAGAGGAATTAGATGAGGAGCTAGCTTATAAAATTGGCTTGGCATATTCTGATATTATTAATCCTGGAACAGTAATCGTTGGTTATGATGTAAGGCTCGAGAGCTTATCGCTGACCAAAGCTCTAATAAGGGGTTTAACCAACTCCGGGTCAAACGTTATTAATATTGGTCTGTGCGGAACTGAGGAAGTATATTTTCATACTTTTAGTAATGAAAATAATGGCATTGGAGGTGGAATAATGGTTACCGCATCTCATAATCCAAAGGGTTATAACGGGATGAAGATGGTAAGTCGTGGTAGCAAGCCCATTTCGCTATCTGATGGTTTGAAAGAAATACGTGACTATATCCTTAATTCAACTAATTTATCTTTTAGCAGACCACAGGGATCAGAATTAATAAACGAAGATAAAACACTTTATATTGCTCATCTTATTGAATATGTCGATATTAAAAAACTAAAACCGCTCAAAATTGTAGTTAATCCAGGCAATGGGCCAGCTGGAATTATTATTAAGCTGCTGGAGAAATTTCTGCCATTTGAATTTGTTTATATAAACGAACAACCAGATGGTAATTTCCCAAATGGTGTACCGAATCCAATGATTTCAGAAAATCGTAAAGTTACTTCAGATGCGGTAATGTATAATAAAGCTGATTTTGGAATTGCTTGGGATGGAGATTTTGATCGTTGTTTTTTATTTGATGAGAATGGCGATTTCATTGAAGGCTATTACATTGTAGGGTTACTGGCAGAAAATTTTCTTAAGAAATATCCTAGTCAGAAAATAATACATGATCCTAGACTGATATGGAATACCATCGATATAGTAGAAGAATACGGTGGAGTACCGCTGCAATGCAAATCTGGGCATAGTTTTATTAAGGAAAAAATGCGCCAAGAAAATGCGATTTATGGAGGCGAGATGAGTGCGCATCATTATTTCAGACAATTTGCTTATTGCGACAGTGGGATGTTACCATGGTTAGTGATTTCTGAGCTTATAAGTAGACATGGTGACAAGCTTTCTGCTTTAGTAGGCAATAGGATTCGTAAGTTCCCTTGTAGTGGTGAAATAAACTATAAGGTTAAAAATACAGCAGAAACCATAAAAAGAGTGGAAGATTATTTTGCAGCTAAAAAACCTCATATTGATCGGACAGACGGTATTAGCTTAGAATTTACTGATTGGCGTTTAAACTTACGTGAGTCAAATACTGAACCATTGATTAGATTAAATTTGGAGATCAAGGGCCAAGCCGAGTCTATTCTTGAACGTATCGCTGAAGTTGAGGCAGTAATTAACACCAAATCTTAATATTATCTTAATATAGTTAATATTAATCGCATGTAAACTCAGGTTATTAAAGATTTAAAAAATTGCGATTCCTGTTTTATGTCAAGGATGATAGAATGATACTATAGTCGTTTGAGTTGAATTAGCGTATATTTATAGGAAAGATTTTGTCTTTTAAATATTGCTGCGAATACTCCAAATGCCAACCCATTTTGGGTATGAGAAGT
>CANNHR010000008.1:25000-35146 GCA_947505405.1 Rickettsiales bacterium | reverse complement strand
CATCGACAAAACAGAACAAACTATCGTAATCTATATTCATTAGGGTAATCTTTATTGATTGAAAACTCTAGAATACCCTAATATCTTCAGCTATTCAGCTCCTTTCTTAAACACAGTTGGGGTTAATTTACTCTTCTTTGGTAGCGCTTGCTTTACAACTTCTTCTCTGGTAATTGTTCCCTCACCGATCGCGAAGAACAGATCATTTTTTGTTTTATCAAAAAATTTAATAGCAATTTCAAGTGCTTTAGTTTCATCATCAATACCAGCCACTTTAAACGCTTTGCTGATAATATTATGGCCTAATTTGACATATTGATCATATTGCTGAGCGCGAATTACTTTCCTAATTTCTGCTCTTGCTTTTCCAGTAATAACAAATTTTTCCCATGAAGGAGAAGCCGTTTGATTTTTGGAAGTAATTATTTCTACTTGATCACCATTCAAAAGCTGGGTCCGAAGTGGTACGATTCGTCCATTAACCTTTGCTCCTATACATGAGTTTCCAATATCTGAGTGCACCATATATGCAAAATCAACAGTTGTTGCACCATTGGGCAAAGCGATAAGATTACCTTTTGGAGTGAAACAAAATACCTGGTCATAATACATTGCGAGCTTAGTATTTTGTATAAACTCATCAGGAGCTGCATCTTGATCCAAAATCGCAAGCAGCTCTCTAATCCAAGTGTATTTCTTACCGTCTGCATGATCGATGTGACCTTGCTTATATCGCCAATGAGCTGCCACACCAAGCTCTGCTATTTCGTGCATCTCTTTGGTGCGAATCTGTATCTCAATTTTCTGCATCAACGGACCGATTACTACTGTATGAAGCGATTGGTAGCCATTATTTTTAGGCATACTAATGAAGTCCTGAAAATTATCTGGAACCATTTTATAAGCGCTATGAATGATACCAAGCGCACGGTAACAATCCTCGACTGAATTTACAATTACTCTAAATCCTACAATATCAGACAGCTGATCCAATCCAACATCTTTTTGTTTCATTTTCATCCAGGTTGAATATGGTGTCTTCCTCCGACCAGAAACCTCTGCTGTCATTCCATTAGTAGAAATAGTTTTTTTTATCTCTTGAACAATCTGATCGACAAAATTTTCTTTACCACTCTCAATACTCTCAAAGCGGTTTAAAATTGATTCTCTCACCTCTGGATAAAGAACTCGAAAACATATATCTTGCAGCTCGCCTTTTATCTTCTGAACCCCTATTCTTTCAGCCAAAGGGGCATAAATCTCCATTGTTTCAAGCGCGATCCTTTCTCTCTTTTCAGGCTTACTGATGAAATCAATGGTACGCATATTATGCAGTCGATCAGCTAGCTTTATCAGCAAAACCCTTATATCATCACTCATTGCAAGCAATAATTTACGAAAATTCTCAGCCTGACGAACATTATCAGCCTTAAATTCAATTTTGGTTAGCTTAGTAACTCCATCAACCAGCTTGGCAATATCTTTAGAAAAGTTTTTTTCAATACATTCAATGGTTAAGTCTGTATCTTCAATTGTATCATGCAGTATAGCTGTCACAACAGAATCAGAATCTAATCTCATTTGAGCTATGATTTCAGCCACTTGAAGCGGATGGTAATAATACGGCTCACCAGAAGCTCTTTTTTGAGACCCATGATATTTTACAGCAAAATCAATTGCCTTCTTTACCACTTCTTCATCAAGCTTTATTCCATACGACTTGTACTTATCGATAACCTCTTGATGATCCACAAAATTGCTCCCATTGATTTTTTTGAGTATTAAAACTAAAAATGTTATAAAACCCTAAGTTTGATATAAGAAACATTGTAAATTAGACCGCAACACCATCATACTAGCTCCACCGGCGTATCTCGTTCACGCAGCCGTATGGCGAGCGACCATGGAAGCGTGGCCATTCCTAAAAAGCGCAAAAAGCCTGGATCCCACCGCCCATCCTTCGGACTCCTCTGGATGACGATTACTTGTATAGCATGGCAAGGCGCTGTTTGGTGACGTGTCCATCCAGAGCGCAAACAGTCATCCTAGGCCAAGAGGCAGGCCTAGGATGACTGTTTGTTGGTAATTCAATATGCTTTATCAACAGAGTTTATTCAATTCTGGCGCGGCAATATCTACTTCTTTCTTTAGTTGGTTATATAATGTTTCAAGTTCCTCAAATCCAGGAGCTCTATTCTCAGAAATATTGCGACACAACTCTTCGATAGATTTAGCAACGCTAGATACCCTCTCGGCACCAAGTTGTTTTGCGGAAGACTTTATTGTGTGCGCCGGAGAAATTGCCATTTCGATATTTTTTTCTTGCACTGCTTTTGCAATTTCTTCTAGATACATTTGCGTATCTTCAAGAAAATACTTAACCATCATAGGAAAACGATCATTCATAAGCAACTTTGCTTCTTGGACAATTTTCATATTTATTATATCTGCTTGTACCTTTGCCATAATTCCTCTCTCGCCTAGCCTATTTGCACAAGTTCACATTAATATTATCAATTATAATACTACCACTTGCAAGTGTTTCAGTATGATATCTAAAAAAATGCACGTCCTATTTCTTATTTACGAGCCATTTTCTAATCATCTCAGCAAAATCCCTTTGTCTTACTGGTTTACTTAAATAATCATCCATTCCAGCTTGTATACACCTCTCTTTATCGCCTTTCATCGCATTTGCAGTAAGCGCAATAACAGGAATATGCGTTAATTTATTTTGTTGTTCATATTTTCGAACTTGCATCGTTGCTTCGAAGCCATCCATAATTGGCATCTGGCAATCCATGAATATTAGATCAAATTCTCTGTCTTTTAGCAAAATTTCTACTGCTTCTTTACCATTTCTTATTTCTACTACGTCGCATTTAAGTTTTTCTAGCATTTCTTTGGCAAATTCGGCATTAATGCGATTATCTTCTGCCATAAGTACTCTAATCGGAGTAGTTATTCCATGATCTAGATCATTTGCAACTTTTAGTGATATAGCTTCAATATTATCTTTTGAAGCTATATCAAGCGATAATGTGAAAGAAACAATAGTTCCTTGCCCAAGCTCACTCTCTATACCAATTTCTCCGCCAAGCATAGACACTAACATTTGGCAAATAGCTAGACCAAGTCCTGTGCCACCAAATTTTCTAGTAGTAGAGCTATCAGCTTGCACAAATTTGTTAAATATAGAGCGCCTTTGTTCTTTAGTAAGCCCAACTCCAGTATCTCGAACCGAAACCAATAGCATAGCTTTTCCCTTAGGAGGAGAAACAGACGCTTGATTTTCAACTATAATGGTAATACTTCCATTTTCAGTAAACTTAATAGCATTACCAACCAAATTATACAAAACCTGACGAATCCTCATTGAATCGCCCATTAAGTATTCTTGCACGCCTTTTTTATATATTAGATTCAATTTAAGTTTTTTTTGCAAAGCTTTTGGCCTCAGCAAGTCAACAACTTCTTGGTTTGCTCTTTTTAAATCAAATGGATTCATTTCTAGTTCCATCTTGCCAGCTTCAATCTTAGAAAAATCAAGAATATCATTTAGCATTTCAAGCAAATTTTCAGCCGAGTAAAGTACATTATCCATGTACCTCTTTTGCTGCGGCGATAGCTCTGTATTTAACACAAGCTCTGTCGTACCTATTATCCCGTTCATAGGAGTTCTTATTTCATGACTCATAGTCGCCAAGAAGTCTGATTTCATTCTAGTAGCTGATTCAGCTTCTTCTTTCGCTTGTTTGAGTTTCTTCTCAGTGCTTTTTCTATCACTTATATCTGTAATCGACCCCGTCATCCTCTTTATTCTGGAATCTTGATCCACTGTGATAATCCCTCTAAAGTGATACCAATTATATTTTCCAGATTTTTTAAGCATACGATGCTCAATATCGAATGTTCTTCCCTTGAAAATATGAAGATTAAAAACGGCTTCAACAGCTTCAACGTCTTCTGGATGTATTATTTTCATAAAATTTAAGCGTTTAGGCTCTAGCTCATTTGGTTCATACCCAAGAAGTTTAAAAAACTGTGGAGACCAGTATTGTTCCTCGAGGGAAGTATTAACCCAATCCAAAATACCATCTTTTGTACCTTTTACAACCAGCTGAAACCGAGTTTCACTTTCTTTTAAATCGAAAGTCTGCTTTTTAACAAAGCTTTCAATCGTATCTGAATAACCAGTGATGATTAAAGTTAAGATTGCAACCAAAGCCTGACCGCTCAAACCAACAAACAATAGGTACCATAGGTGCCACTCTTTGTTAGCAACTAAATATTCTTTTGTTTGTTCAAATTTGATTGTCCAAATTCTTTCTCCCACATCAATACCAATTGATGTTTCTAGCAAAAATTCAGGGGGTTTTTCAAATGATTTGTATATAATTTTTATATCTGTCGTATTAGCTGCGTGATCGACAATGGTAATCTCAATCCCCCTGGACTTCAACTCTTTAGAAAGATTCTTAATAAGTTCATTTAATTCATACGTTCCAGCTATAAATCCACGAATATTCTTTTTCCTATCTTCATCAGTCACAATTTTAGCTTTATGATCATAAACTGGATTAAAAACAGTAAATGTACTATTATCTGAATCTTTTACAATATCAATCTCACTTACTGCAATTTTTCCACTTTTAGCTGCCATATTTAATGCAGTTTTATATCTATCAACAAATGATACATTTCGTCCCAGTTCCTTTGCAGTCTTCTCATACGGCTCAGAATATAATACTGGGTAATAAATTTTGTTTGTAGTATGTCCCAGATCTTTACTAGTCCTATCTGATCTAATAGCAAAGTTTTCGATACCATCTTTCTTAGTAGACTCAATCAACAATGATAGGTCATTTTCATTAACTTTAGGGATCCATTGTATAGAGCGAGTAACCGAATCATCAATAAAGTCCTTAACAAATTCTCTAAATTCTGATCTATCAACAAACTCTGATGCATTGAAAAACCTCTTAACTGCTTCTATCTCATTAATTTTAGCTGCTATTTGATGCTCAAAAATAATAGTCATATTTTTTGCTTGTAATTCTAGGCTTTGTTGAAGCTTTTTTACCTCATACTTACTTGTACTAGTGAATACCACTGTAACTATACTTAGCATTGCAAGAAGTGGAATGGCTATATATATTTTTCGTTTGTTACTAATATTTTTTTTGGTGAAAATAAAGTAACTAGTATCGGAGTAATAGCAATTATTCCCAAACTATTTCCAATCCACCACCAAAACCAACTATACAAATAGCCACTAAGTGCTATATATCCTTTAATATAAAACATTGTAACTGAAATAGTTGGGGATGGGATTGCTCCAACCAGACCAGCTCCCAAAAACAAAATGAAGGCATCTCTCCAATGTGAAAATGCACTAGGAAACCCGATAAATCTTCGAACAATATATGCTACTGTAAGTGATTCACAAAACGCGCCTAAAGCAATAAATCCATATGTGGTCATATGGCTAACTATGGCTGGTGAAAAAATCTCTGCTATTGATAATTGTTGATTCAAATTCAAGACCAAAGAGCCCAAAAATACACCTGGAAGCGATTTATATCCAAGCAATATTACTCCAGCTGAAGCAAAACCAGATGAGGGCCAAATTGCAGTGAAGTTGTCAGGGGGCAAAGCTAACAAAAACCCAAGCTTTCCAGGGATAAAGTATGCTAAAAACAATATCAGATTGCAAATTAGCGTATTTCTCATTCAATTCTACCAGTCAAGTGTTGATGTTACTGTACTATCTATCGTCGCTAGAACTTGATTTCCTTCTTTATTGTATTGCAGCTTAGAAAATATCATATTTGCTCTAGCAATCCCTCTTCCATGACTATCTAAAGCTCTAGCAGGGTCAATCTGCATATATTTTTGCCATATAAACCCACTGCCTTGATCAGAAATTTTAATCATATATTTACTACCATCTTTTGAAAAATCTACTTCAGCTTTCTTATTTATATTCTCTGGCAATTGCGCCCTTTGATCTATTTCCTCTCGCCATTTACCAGAAACCAATAAAGCCGTTTTATCTTCATAAGATATAGACAAATTTCCGTGCTCTATAGCATTAACAATCAACTCTGCAATACCTGGTAATACACTTTCTGGATCAGGAAAGCAATTTGCCACAAAGCAAGATATTTTTTCTGCTTCTGAGATAGTTTGCAAACTAAATAACGCTCTATTCATGAGCTGGAAACTAGATTTATGCCCCTTTAGTTCCTCTCTCAGAATTCTTTTTTGTTTAGATTCTTTAACCGCAGATGAAACAACTGATCGCAGTACATCTTCTGCCACAGGCTTAGTAAGGTAGTAAAATACTCCAGCATCTATACCTTCTTTTATTTGATCAGGTCTATCTGACCCTGTTTGCATAATAATAAGGGGCTTTGTAAGATTTTTTTGCTTCTTTAACCATTCAATTACTTGGAGACCGTCCATTTCCGGCATAATCCGATCAAGAAGTATTGCGTCAATTACTTCATGCTGTTTTTCTATAATCTCACACGCAAGTTTTCCATTAATTGCAGTAAGAACTATATATCCATAGCTCTGCAGCTTGGCTTCGAGTGTCATAAGCGTGGTTCTATCGTCATCTACAACAAGAATTATAGAAGGGGACGCAATTTCATTTTTTAATACCATATGATTACTATCTTTCTGAAAATGCGGTTGTTACTGAATTACGAATAGGTTTCAGTAAATATGCAAGTATAGACTTACTTCCTGTAACAATATCTGCCTGCACAGTCATCCCAGGAACAATTAAATTTTTCTTCGGATCTGAACCAACATAGTTCTGAGAGAGCGAGACTCTACCCATATAATACCTCGAGCCATCATCTTTCACAAATGTTGTGGCAGAAATATAAGTCAATTCACCATCTATTGCTCCATATCTGGAATAATCATAAGAACCAATTTTTACCTTCACAGGTAAACCTGTCTTAATATGTCCAATATCCTTAGGTTGAATTTGTGTTTCTACTATTAAATTCCCTTCAAGAGGAACGATTTCAGCTAAAATTCTTCCAGATTCTATTACCCCGCCAATAGTCTTAATATTCAATACTTTAACATAGCCATAAGAAGGGGATTTTACTTCGAGTCGCCCTACTTGCTCTTCCAGTTTTTTTATACCCTCACTTATTTGCGCTTGATCACCTTCCACAAGGTTCAGTTCTTTATAAGCTTCATCAATAAATGTTGACCCCAGGGAATCAAGTCTATTTTTGTATTCAGAAATTGCATTCTGGGCTTGAGTTATAGCAGATTCAGTTTCTTGTAATTCACCACTAATCTCATTCAGTTGTTTTTGAATTTCTAAAAATTTAAACCTGCTCAAATGGCCTTTTGTGTATAATTTTTCTTTAAGGCCCCTTTCTTCACTAACTAGTTTAACATTCTCAGTAAGAGTTTTCTTTTTCTCCATAAGCCCTGCAAGAGCAGACTCTTTCTGAATTATTTGCTCTGTTATCACGTCTCTTTCATCATCACGGGCTTCTATCATACTGTTAAAAGATTTGAGCTGTTCCTTAACCAACTCATCGTTCGCCTTTCCTCCTTCTATTTCAGCAAAATTTGGAGTCGTATTATTTATGAAAGACCGGAGTCTAAGCGCTTTGTACTGCGAAGATATTTTACGAGCCTGTAGAGCCGATAAATCACGCTTGACTGCCGTTCCGTCTAAAATTAATATGGGTTGCCCTTTTTCAATAAGCTCCCCCTCTACAACTTTAATTTCTGAAATAATTCCACCTTCAAGATGCTGAATGGCTTGCACATGTTTGCTAGGAATTACCTCTCCATCTGTAACTGCTATTTCATCTACTTGAGTAAGTCCAGCCCACACAATTAAAGATATTACCACTACACTTATCATTAGCAAGGTAGTCCTTACCGCATATGGAGCCGCTGTTTCTTCAATCAAAGCTGATTGAGATAAGTACCTCAGCTGATCTATTTTTGAATGAGATTTCTTTCGTCCTGTTATTAATCTAAACAATGATTTTAACATTTAATATTGTCCGTATTTGTTGATAAATTCTTCTGATTTCATGACCGTTGGCCTATTCCCGGAACGAAGTACAATTACCCTGTCTGCAAGTTTTATGTAATCATCACGTTGACTAACAAAAAACACCGTCTTCTTTTGCGCTTTTGAATCTGAAAGAAGCTTTTTGTACGCAGAGCCAGCCTCCTCATTTAAAGAAGCATTTGGTAACTCATCCAACAAAATAATATTGCTTTTTTTTAAGAAAACCCTTGCAAGGTTTAAGGTATATATAAACCCCGAAGGCAAAGATGGATTATTTCCGTATATCACCGTATCTATACCGTTTTCTAATTCTTCAATTTCATCCATAGCTGTAGCTTGGATCAAAGCACTAGTAATTTCTTCATTCGTAGCAAGAGGGTTCACTAGCAGCAAATTTTCTTTAATAGTACCTTCAAAAAAATTAGGCATTTGAGGCAAATACGCAATATAATTCCTTAATTCTATAACTTCGAGCTGCCTAATGTTTGTATCGTCAATTCTGATGGTCCCAGTTTGTGGCCTATATAAGCCATTAATTAATTTTAGTAATGAGCTCTTCCCCGATCCATTAACGCCAGTTATTCCAATAATTTCTCCTGGTTGTACGTCTATATCAAGACCGACAAAAATAGGTTCAACTTCTGTACTGTAGCGTAATCCAACATTAGTAAGCTTAACATGTCCATTTAATTTTTCTATAGGCCTTTTAAGCACCATAGGGTGGCGCTCCATTTCAACGCTCACAAGCCTGTTAATCTGATCAATACCACTCTTTAGTTGTTCAATTCTAGGGAGCATTGAACACATAGTCTGTAGTGGCCCCAAAATTCTCCAAATTAGTAACATCGTGGCAACTAATGCCCCTATAGTAATACTCCCGTCCCAAATCAATTGCACTCCAAATGCAACTACAGCTAGTCCGGAAATCATTGAAACAGAATGAGCTACTGTCTCTATTACCGATGAAATTAAATTTGAATTAAAACTTGTTACAGAAGAGTTGCTCAATTTTTCTTTGTATTTTATCCACCAGTTTCTAGCCATACCATTGTGATGCAACGCATGCATTTTTATGAACGTTTCCATTCCATGCTGCTGACGATACGAGCTAGTTCTAGCAGCTGCTCTCATTGCAACACGAATTTTGGACTGATAATAAAACAATAACAATGCAAACAGAGCCAGTACTACCACAGGAATAATTACTAACGGACCAGTCAGGATCCAAATCGTTATTAACAAAATTAAAGTAAATGGAAGCTCTATGATTACCAAAAATAATGGCCCTGTAAAAAACTTACGCACAGACTCAAATGATTTTATACGAGATATTTGAGCTGAAATTGAGGCCCCTTCTGTATAAGAAGCCTTCATCAACAACAATCTCTCAAAAATTGTATTACTTACTATATTATCAAGCCTAACACCAAGCCATACTATAGATTTTAGTCGAACCAATCTAAGTATTGATTCCGCTAATATCGCTATAACAATGCCAATAAGAATACTTTTTAAACTTGCCGTTGAACCCGAACCAATGACTTTATCATAAATTGACATAATAAATAGCGGCATTGAAAGAGACAAAAGATTAATAAATAAGCCCGCCAGAAATATTTCATTTATAACCGGACGAAATCGACTAAATATTATACTAAACCAAGACATACCCGCTGCTTTCTTAGTTTGAAATTCTTCTTCTAGTTGATCTGAGTTCATTCGTTCAAAGAAATATGCATGGCCTCTAACGCTTTTTGGCTGAAATTCTATTATTTTTTTTATACGACTACCAAAAGCAGCTACGATTCCGTCTTTCTTTGAGAGTAAGACTATTGGAACAGTATTTTTTTTATTTGGTATGAATAAGCAAGGCATTAACCTATCATCAATCTCTTTTAGATTCATTTCCATATTATGACTAGTAAAGCCAAGATTTGCCATGGTATTCAGAATATCTAGTAAATCAAGCTCTCTTCCATGTGTATAAGGTAAAGATTCAAATAAATGCTTTGCATTTTCATTTAGGTGCAGAGCAGAAACAAGCATAGCCAAAGAAGCTGCATATAGGTTTTCATCGTCAG
>CANNHR010000008.1:0-20000 GCA_947505405.1 Rickettsiales bacterium | reverse complement strand
TATTTACTACGCTTTCTGAAATCACGTCATCAGACAAGTATTTTTGGACTTTATCTGCGTAAACCAAAAATACGACATTACACATCAAAGAAGATATGACCGATAAAGTAAATATGTATTTTGTGCCGTACCCTTGATAAGTAGAAAATACGTCTTGATAAAACTTCGCTGAACTAACAGATAACCATAGGTGGTTGATCAGTGTTTTTACAAAAATTGTTAGAGTTGAAACTAGTGTTGTCATAAGATTTTATTTAGTTTAATATCCTGCTCATACCAATTCTATTTCAAAATAGAAGCATAGAAAATGAGGGGAGCCGCGCGCAGCGTAGATAAACTACGTGAGCACGGCGAGTCGATATTTTCTATAGCTAATCTTTTGAAAGAGATTTAGTATCAGTCAATTGATTGGACATTATAGTGAACTCAGCAAAAAAGCAAAATTATTCATTAGATCAACTGAGTGATTGCATAAAAATTCTCTCTGCAGATGCGGTTGAGACAGCAAAATCTGGACACCCGGGATTACCACTTGGTTTTTCTCAGGTTATGACTTGTCTTGCATTCGAATTCCTTCAATTTAATCCACATGATTCCAGATGGTTTAATCGCGATAGGCTTGTTTTATCTGCCGGTCATGGTTCTATGCTGTTATATTCGTTCCTTTATCTGACAGGGTACAAGGATTTTTCTTTAAATGATATTAAAAATTTTAGGCAACTAAATTCCAAGGCCGCAGGGCACCCAGAAAATCATTTATTTGAAGCAATAGAGACAACCACTGGTCCCCTTGGACAGGGCCTTGCAAATGCGGTGGGAATGTCGATTGCTGCTAAGAAATATCAAACTATGTTAGGGAACGATATTTGCAGTTATAAAACATATGCAATAGTTGGAGATGGTTGTTTGATGGAGGGTATTTCTTACGAAGCACTTTCCATAGCGGGGCATTTGAATTTGAATAATTTAGTCGTACTTTTCGATGATAATGGAATATCCATTGATGGATCAACTAACTTATCCGTATCAGAAAATCATTTAATGAAACTTGAAGCATTCGGATTTAATGTTGCTGCGGTAGATGGTCATGATACCACACAAATCTGCCAAGCTTTGAAGAATGCTCAATTCTCTGATAAACCAAGTTTTATTGCTTTTAAAACCAAGATAGGCAAGGGAGCAAAGAATAAAGAAGGTAGCGAAAAAGCTCATGGCTCACCCCTTGGATCTGACGAAATTCAATATCTTAAAAGCAACATAAGTTTTGCTGGAGATCCATTTTTCATACCGCAAGATATTAAACAACTATGGGAACAAGCTTGGCTTCGAAATCAAGATGAGTACAACTCGTGGCAAGAACGATTTGCCGCGCTTTCATCTACACAAAAAATCTATATCGATAAAGCCAAAATCACTCTGTCAAAAGATATTGCAGCACCAACTAAACCTGAAGCTACAAGAGTTTCATCGGGAAGAATAATTGAATCTTTAATGCACAGCGAAAACAAAATAATCGTAGGATCCGCTGACTTATCTAATTCAAATGGACTAACAAATTCAGCGGGCAAAATCATTAACTCCAAGGATTTTAGTGGAAATTTTATTCATTATGGTGTGCGTGAAAATGCAATGGCAGCTATTATGAATGGACTTGCTTTGTCTCATTTTTTGCCAGTTGGTGGAACATTTTTTGTCTTTTCAGACTATATGAGACCTTCAATTCGTTTAGCAGCTTTAATGGGATTACCAGTAATTTTTGTTATGACTCATGATTCCATAGGTGTGGGAGAAGATGGCCCTACGCACCAACCGGTTGAGCATCTAGCTTCTTTCCGAGCAATGCCTAATATTGACGTGTTTAGACCCGCTGATTTTGTTGAAGTTAAAGAATGCTATGAAATTGCACTTAAAAATACGAATAAACCTTCGATGATAGTTTTATCAAGACAAAATGTACCTCAAATAAGACTTGAGTCAGACCAAAACCAATCAGAAAAAGGCGGCTATATTATTTCAGAAGCCTGTAAACCTAAATCAATAGATTTTACTATATTCTCTACCGGGTCTGAGGTAAACCTTGCTATGGAAGTACAACAAATTCTTGAACTACAAGAATTTTCAGTACGCATATGCTCAGTCCCATGTTTTTCCATTTTGTTAAGACAAGGAAAAAATTATCTTCATGAGCTAAAAGGAAATGCAAAAAATCTCGTTGCAATTGAAGCAGCAAGTAGTTTCGGCTGGTCCAGCATTATCGGTTCAGAAGGAATCTTTTTTGGACTCGACACATTCGGAATTTCCGCACCAGCAGAAAAAATTTATGAGCACTACGGTCTTAGTGCTGCTGTTATCGCGCAAAGTCTGTCATCGAATTAGGTAACCTTTACAATTCCCGCGAGCAAAGCCTCCTCGCGGAGAGACTAAATTGGCTAAGACCATTCCATTAGATCCGTTTAATTAGTAGGAGGCTCACCGTATTTGTTCGTTTATGATACTATTTTATAATTTGTATCTTATTCCACAACTTATTGAAGAAGATAAAAACGATAATGTTTTTAAATCACGTGTAAAATCTTCTCCATTAGCTATAAACATTTTGTCTCTACCTTGAAACATATCTAATCTTTTAATTCCAATATTTGTTTTTAAATCTAAATTGTTATTATATTTATACAATAGTTCTCCATCAAAACTAGCTCCAAATCCTAAAGCTTTTTGTATAAAACTAGGATTGTGTTTTAAATCATTTCTTAAAATCCAATTTGCTTGTGAAGACAAATAAAACAAATATACTTTTACCGTCGGAATAAATGTTATTTTATCGTTTATAGGATAATTTATAGACACACCTAACCATGGTGCGTAATTATCGAATGTGTATTTACTTGTTAACGTGCTCTTAGACTCCCTTTGTCCGAGTAAATTATTTACGTTCCTATTATAAAATCTATTAATTGAATAATACAAGCCATAATCTTTCATCTGATATTTTGTGTAATCTATACCTGCATAATAGGTAACAAAAGTTTTGGCTAAAATTTTAGAAAATCCTACAGCCCCAGATAAATCAAATATATTACCTTTTACAGAAGAAAAGCTTTTAGAATGTTCACCAATATCATCCCAATCTGAATCTTGATTTTTACTTTTACTTAAAATATGACCATATTTGATTTGTCCTAGTAAATTGAATTGATTTTCTTCTGGAATAGTTTTTATCTTTATGCCAGTTTCAGATATATGGTTTTTCCAAGTCAGCTTTGAAAGTGTTTTATCAGTACTTGAAGTGCCTAACGGTATTGAGTATTGATAGATATCATATCTATACCCTGTAAAAGGAGCTATAATTAGACGCTGATTTTCCACTTCGTCCTCAGCCTTAACAACTAATGGTAGTGTTGATAAAGTAATTGTAAAAGCAAAAATCAATGGAAGTATTTTATTCATAATTTTATTCTAATGTAAAAGTTAATTTATAGGAGGTTCACCATATTTGTTTGGTCCGGGTGTTCCTTTGATAAAGAGTAAGGCTATAAAAGAAATTAGTAAACCAACCGGAATAATTGTGCTAATAAAAAACCACCATCCGCTTTTATTAATATCATGAAACCTTCTAATATTTAAGCTAAAATAAGGAATGATACAAAGCAAAATGAGAAGTGCGCATAATATAGTTGTTAGTGAATTACCATAATTTTTATTAAGAAACAAAAGCAAAAGATTTAATAAATGACAAAAAGAAGCAAAGTAACAATATTCTTTTCTGCCAGCTCTACCTTTAAAAACAGCGTATTTTTTTGTTATACAATAAATAATATAATTCATTAATCCCCAAGTAATTCAACAGCCTGTACTGCTAAGTCAACACCTTCGGGAGATACAATAGCATCGTAAGTTTCCATAGAAACACAAACATAAAAATTTCCTTTTTTTAGTACTTCTTTACCAGATCTTTCAACAAGATAATCGATTGTTAACGATGGAGCTGTCATATCTAAAAATAATATTTCAATCATTTTATACGAACATTTTGCATAACCAACAGCTAAATTTTTAACAATTATTCCTCCATCCTTCAAATATTCTATAGTTTCTTTATTTGTAGCGAGGTGACTTATATCAACACCATGTTTGCCTGCGTATAGTACAAATTCTTTTAAAGCAGGTTTTATTACTTGTTGGCCTAAAGTAGAGGCGTATTTTTTTATAGTTACCATTATATCTTGAACACCAAAACTCTGCATTGCCTTAGCAAAATACCCTTCGCCGGTGATTGTAACTTGATTGCCTGATATGTCAAGAGATCTTAGGCCTGGTAACGCTCCTTTTTGTATAGATTCCGCAAGCACCTTAGCACCATTATCACCGATCTGATTATTACTCAAGTCGAGATAATTTATATTTTGCACTACAGGAACATTGGATACATATCTAACAGGGTTATATGACACCTGATAATCAGAACTGGTAATCCCTGTTAGTAAATATCCCATCCCATCATCTGTTATTGTATTCTTCTGTAAAAACAGACCATCAAAATTAAAATTAAAAGATTTTAATATATGTCCCAAGTAAAATAAATCACCTCCCTTTAAATCAGAATCAGCAAAAACAAGTAATTTTGTTCCACTTAGTGCATTAGAACCAAGTCCATCACCAGAAAGTTTAAATACATGATTAATCATCTCATTGACTGCCTTAGAACAGTAACTAATACCATCACCAGGGTAAATAGAAGAACCTTTGACACCACTATAGTCCAGTACATGAGATGACAAATAGTTTTTATGTATAAATGTTTGTATATCTTTTATATTTGGGTTTATCACTTCAGAATGATTTGTATTGTTACCGAAGCCTTTGTTACCGAAAACGTGGTTAAGTATTTGTTGTGATATTTGCTTATGTAGATTGTGTATTACTTCCTGTCCTAAGCTTATAGTATTATTGGCAGAATATAATGATAAGACAGGATACTGGATTTTTAAAGCAGTGTCAAAATCTACTCCCAAAATAGAAGAGATTTTATCTATACAAATTCTCTGATTTTCGACACCTATATTGTGATTAGAATAAAACCAGTTAGCATAATTAATACCAGCCTTTACCTTTTGCAACCATACTAGAATCCATAGATAAATCTAACATAATTTGGTTGATAATGTTACTTTCTGTATATTTCATGATAATTATACCTCAATAAATTTTAAGTTAGATAAAGAAAGATAAAGACTAAAAAGAAGAAACGGTTCGAAGTTGTTGTAATTTAATCTGGGAAAGGTAAATATACTCATCCCCGCCTCTCCTCTTTAATTTATTCCTCCTTAGCTTTCGCTAGAACGCAGATACTAGGATAACCTGTATTAGAAAGAATAAACAATCAACTTCAGGTTATGGTATTAAGTACCATACTTTATACCTGGGGTTTAGGCTAACACCGTAAAAACTACTTGTCTAGTAAAAAAAGATTACTTCATCAAAAAATTTTAACTATAGGTTGTATAAATTCCAATGTACATATGGCTCGGATTACTCGTATAGGGCTTGATAGGGTACGTTCTTCTTTAGCTTGGTATCTTCCCGTTGCCCGAGATCCCGAACCGCAGGCAGGCGTAGCCCCATCAAGCCCGGGATTGACTTTTATACTGCCTGAGATGACTTTAAAACACACAGCCTGGGATGACTTTAAAGCACAAACAGTCATCCTGAACTTGATTCAGGATCTAAGGATTCTCTTACCAGTAATCCTTAGCTTGACTGAAGCTTGCGCCTGCCTTCGGCCTAGCATCTCCTTCCGATAAAATTTAACAAGCACCCTAAAGGTGCGCTTACAGACCTTGCAAAAATTCTTCTAATTCATTTAACGTTGATATATTAAGGGTTTTAAAATTGTGAGGTGATTTTTTGGCCAATCCGGTAAGCACCTTTCCAGGCCCAACTTCAACGAGCTCTGCTATTCCAAGAGTAGCGAATTTATCCATAGTTTCGCGCCATCTGACTGCGCCACAAATTTGTTCTACTAAATTTTGTTTAATTTGATTGGTGTTTGTTTCAGCAGTAGCGGTTACATTGCAGATTAAAGGTACTTTAGGTTGTATAAATTTAACATCAGAAAGAGCATACTTCATTGGTAATTCTGCAGCTTTAATTAAACTTGAGTGAAAGGGCGCGCTAACATTTAACTTTATTGCTTTGTACCCAGTGTCTTTGAGAATAGCAACTACTCGATCAATATTATATTCATGACCACTAATAACAATTTGTCCCTCTACATTATCGTTCGCTATTTGACACACTCCATTATCAACCACGGTATCTAGCATTTCTTGAAGTTTGGCATTGTTTATGCCAATACAGGCAGCCATTGCTCCTTCACCTTTTGGCGATGCTTTTTGCATAGAAGTGGCTCTCATTTTTAATAATATAGAAGTATCCTTAAGACTAATTGCGCCTGCAGCACACAGAGCGCTATACTCTCCCAAAGAATGACCAGCAACAATCTTACAAAGCTCTTCGACTTTTTTACCAGATTTTTCAAGTAATACTTTAAAAATAGCAATTGAAGTTGCCATAATCGCTGGCTGGGTATTGATCGTAATTGATAAAGCGTCTGCTGGACCATTAAAGATAATATCGCTCAGTTTATAGCCAAGTGTATCATTCACAGATTCAAAAACTTGTCTTGCTGTATTTTCAGAATCAAAAAAATCTTTACCCATCCCAACACATTGAGATCCTTGACCTGGGAAGATAAATGCTCTATTCATAGTATATTATGTAAATTAATTATTATAATTATTATTTTTAGCTCTTCTGATTATGAGAATTCTTTCTGTACTGTCAATTATTTTAACCATCTTATTTGCTCAGATAACTAGTTTTGCTCAAGAAACTACTGAATCAAAAGTGTTTAACTTAATAAAGCAAAAAGACTGGCAATATGCATACAACTCCTCAAGTAAAGCTAATAACCACGCTCTTAAGAAAATTGTACTTTCGCAACAGTTTCTTGATGCCGATTATTCTGGCAATAGCTTTGAAAAAATAGTTCAGTTTTTACAAGAAAACCCCTCATGGCCACAAGAAGCAGCGCTAAGAGTTAATGCTGAAAATCTGTTAACTGATGCAACTAGTAGCTCTTTAGTTTTTAAGTGGTTCCAAAGCAATAAACCTCTGACTGGTAAAGGACATAAATATTACGCTCTTGCAGCTAGCAAATTGGTTAAAGATCCCCAAAGCCTTACTCCCATTATAAAGAAAGGTTGGCACAAGGGGAGTTTCTCTATGTCAGAGCAAAAAGCTTACCAAGTACAATTCAAAAATTATCTTGATATAAAAGACCATATTAAAAGAATTGATAACCTTCTGTTTGCTGGAAGTACAACAGCTGCTAAAAACAATTTATACCTAGTTGGTGCTGACTATAAAAAATCATTTGAAGTACAGATTGCACTTATACAAAACGGCAGTAGTGCGTTAGGAAGATTTAGCAGCGTTCCAAAGAAATACCACACTCCTGGGCTGATTTATAGATATATTGAACTGAAAAAGAAGAGTTTGCCGACGAGCTCAGAAGTTGCAAATCTAATGGCGATGGCAAAATCCGATCCCGATAATGCTGATGCATTTTGGAAAGTACAATCCTATCTTGCTCGTGAATACATTGAACACAAGCGATATAATGATGCATACAAAGTAACTTGTTGTCACTTTACCGAAAATGCTGCTAACAAGAGTGAGGCGGAGTTCTTAGCTGGTTGGCTAGCTCTAAGGTTTTTAAATAAAGCGCAAGCTTCGCTTGCACACTTTCGTAACTTTAATGAAGCTGTAAAAACTCCTATGAGTAAATCCAGAGGCATTTACTGGCTAGCGCGAGCTCATGAGGCTCTGAAGGATAAAGAGAAGGCACGCAAGCTCTATAATCTAGCTGCAACAAAATATCCTTATACTTTCTACGGTCAAATGGCAGCCTCTGAAATAGGAATAAAAAAGATGATCCTTCCTTCAGATATCAACTTAAAGCTACACAAAGCGACAGCATCTTCAAACAATAGTAAAACTCATATAGCTAAAGCCACTCATCTTGTATCAAAATATGGCTCAAATATTCTTGGTCAAATATATATTAAAGCAGCTGTAGAAAAAGCAGAGAATACAGCAGATATTATCGACTTGGCTGCTTTACTTAGTACATCAGCAAACATACATCATATGGCTTGGCTGGCCAAATATGCAGTACAAAAGCATGTACTGATCAAGAATCATGCTTTTCCAACGCCATATAAAGCAGTATCGCAGTTGCCATTAGAAAAAGCTCTGGTGTATAGTATAATTAGGCAGGAATCAGTGTTTGATCAGCGTGCTATAAGCAGTGCGAATGCTATGGGGTTAATGCAGCTAATAAAAGGAACAGCATGCGATACAGCAAAATCTATTGGTGATGCGTGTAACATTCCAAAATTAACATCAGATCCATCATATAATATGAAACTTGGAAGCAATTATTTGAAGCAGCTGATCGAAAAGTTTGATGGTTCTTATATCTTGGCCATTGCGGCTTATAATGGTGGTCATGTCAAGAAATGGTTGGGGATCTACGGTGATCCAAGAAAAATGAATAATCCTAGAGATGTTCTAGACTGGATCGAGTCAATACCATTCTATGAAACAAGAAATTATGTTCAACGAGTGCTCGAAAACTTACAGATATATAGAAGCATCTTAAATGAAAATAATAGTTTTAGAATAGTTCAAGATTTAGTATTAACCAAAAAGAAAGGTACAGGATGAGTAAATTTGCAGTCGGTGACTTGGCACCAGATTTTTCGATTGAAATATCTGAAAACAAGACTCTTAGTTTAGAAAGTCTCAGAGGTAAATATGTAGTGTTATATTTTTATCCCAAGGATAATACACCTGGTTGCACTATTGAGGCAAGGGACTTCAACTCTCTCAAAAAAGATTTTTCAGCCCTTGGTGCAGAAATAATTGGCGTATCAAAAGATCCGCTTGTTTCACATGATAAATTTCGTAAAACCCATGATTTACAATTTCATCTGGGATCTGATATTACTGGAGATTTATGCGAAAAATTCAGTGTCTGGGTGCAAAAGTCGATGTTAGGGAAGAAATACATGGGCATAGAGAGATCTACATTTTTGATAGATCCAGACGGAAGGTTTGCTTACATTTGGCCATCAGTTTCAGCTCTAGGACATGCAAAAGATGTACTTAAAAAGCTAGAAGAGATTAAGTAGCCTGCGTTTGACATAAATATATAGGCAATTATGAACCAGCTCCGATTTCTTTCGTGTGCCATGTGAGGAAAAATAAATATGAACCCAAAAGCGCTGCCACAATAAAAAAGCTAAATGCCCCTGACCAACCAGTTTCATCAATCAGCCATCCAACACAAACACCCGAAAGAGCAGAACCAACGTAACCCATCGTTCCAACAAATCCATTCGCTGTTCCTATTGCTTTTTTTGAAGCAAAATCAGCTGATGCCACACCCACTAATACTTGTGGACCATACACGAAAAATCCAACAAAAATTAGCGCTATGGCTCCAAACTGGTCGTAACCAGGCGGCATCTGCCAAAAAATGACTAGCATCAGTGCCAAGCAAACCATAAACACTGCACCAACAGGTCCTCTTTGTCCTTTAAATATCCTATCTGACAACCACCCAGCTGCGAAACCTCCAAGTAGACCAGCAACTTCGTAACCTGCAACTTGCCACCCAGCATGAGCTAGTGATATACCCTTATGCTCCTTTAAAAACAAAGGTCCCCAAAATATAATGCCAATTCTTACAATATAAATACATATATTAGCAAAACTTATGTACCACATATTTCTATTGATAAAAACCTTGCGAAAAATTTCCATTGTAGTCATATGATCTTCACTTGCATCTTCCTCAAACAATTCATCACCTTTATAGGCTTCAACGGGTGGGAATCCAAGCTCTTTTGGTGACTCACGAAGACGATTAAATAGTATGTAGGCAATACCAATCGCTATAACACTTGGAACAAAAAAAGCATATCTCCAACCATAATTTGCAACCAAATATCCAGAAAATACCAGCGTTATTGCTCCACCAACTTGATGAGATGCTGCACCAAGAGCCCATTTCGTCCCAAGCTCTCTTGGGGCAAACCAATGAGTTAGCATGCGAGCTGCAGGTGGCCAGCCCATAGACTGAAACCAATTATTTATGATCCATAAACAACCTAGAAACATAAGGCTGTTTGAGAACCCGAGAATAAAAGTAATTACCGCAGAAGCGAGTAATCCTATAGGCATAAAATATCTAGCGTTTGATTTATCACTGAAATAGCCATTGACAAATTTACCTATACCATAAACAATGGAGGCCAGAGTTAAAACCCAACCTAACTGCGTCTTGCTATAGCCAAATTCTTCCATATAAGCCGGCATAATCATAGAAAAATTCTGCCGACACAAGTAGTAAGCGCCATAACCTATAATGATGAAACTCAATATGCGCAAACGCCACTTATTATATATTTTTCGCGCTCTCATGGTCATGAAAGGTTCGCTATCTTGTAAGGTAGGATCTAAATAATCCTCGTTTATAACCTTTGTCATAGACTTGCTTAAAAACTTTAATCTCTGTGCAAAGATACTAATAAATAAATCGTATATTGGCAAGGTTTTGTTTTAAAGCCAGTTTAAAGACCAGTTGCAAACTACTCGCTTAGCTAGTATTCTGGCTCTACCAATTAATTTCTATATTACATAATGCAATATCTCGATATTATGGCAAAAATATTAATACCATTGACGGCTAAGGTACTAGCGAGTAAGCAAGATGCACAACCATGAGTAAAGACTATATCCAATATGTATTAGATTTATTGGCTCACTGCGATTCAATCACCGCACGCGCAATGTTTGGAGGATACGGTATATACAAAAATGGTGTAATTTTTGCAATTATCGCTCATGATGAGCTATATTTTAAAGTCGATGAATCCAATATAGAACTATATAAAAAGCACGGCTCAGAAGCTTTCACTTTTGAAACAAAAGGTAAAGTATCTAAGATGTCCTATTGGAAAGTTCCTCTGTTGATTATGGAAGATGAAGTGCAGTTACAAGACTGGGTAGATCAATCATACCACATTTCACTAAAAAACAAGAGTAAGCACTAATATGGATATTTGGTTGCGGGGGCTGGATTCGAACCAACGACCTTCAGGTTATGAGCCTGACGAGCTACCAGACTGCTCCACCCCGCGCTAACATAGTAAATTGTTACTTGCCCTTTGTCACTCGTCGCTAGCCTATATTGACTCTTGCATAGCCTCATTCTGAGTGGTAATTTATGGGTTATGCAAGAGTCATATAGGCTTCGCTTCATCGCACCTTGCACAAATACCCTTGAATTTACTATAACTATAGAAAACAAAAAGGCATTTCAACACCACCACTCCGTAAACTAAGTGGAAGCATAGACTATTTAATATTTTATAGCAAGTATCTATTCAAATTAATTAACAAATCCTACTATAGTAAATTAGCTTGAAATAAGGATAGTTAATTTTAAAGCGTCGCTCCGCACAGCGTATACGAATACCTGAGCACAAGCGAATCTTGCAAAATTGACTATCCCTACTTCGCTTAAGGAACTATATTATATGCTTGCGCTTCTACTTCTAGTTATTTTAGGTTGAACAATTGGCTTTTTATCTTCTGATTTACCTAATGATTCTCCAATAGATTGAGCTTTTGCCCGTACTAGAGGTGGTATTTGTTTACTAACAGGAGATATTTGTTTATCAACAGGAGATATTTGTTTAACTCCTAACGTTTTAGGTTCTTCAGTTTTAACGACAGCTTGCGGTTTATCGCCAAATAATTTATCATACACTCTTTGTAAGAAACCAGGCTTTGCTGGTAACTGAAAATCACTGCGAACCAGATCTTTAGCCTTTTCTTTATCAAGACCAAGTTTCTTGCCACGATCCTTGATATAGCTTTCCAAATCCCCTTTGATAGCAGGTTTTTTGGCGTCAGTTTTTATCCATTCTACCCCTCCTCCTTTCTGCCCTATACCCTTTACTTTTTCAAGTTCAGCATACTGAACTTTTAATTGATTCATTTGCTCTTTTGATGGTTCTATACCTTTCTTTTTTCCTTCTATTATTTTGTCAATATCAACTTGCACCTGCATAAGTTTAGCAGCATCTTTCATTTGGTTTTGATTATCTTTAGCGAATTTCTCAATGTTATTAAAAGCTGCTGCTATACTCTGCTCGGGAGTTAGCTTGGGATCCAATTTTACTTCACTTACATTATTGCTTATAGCCTCTAAAGACTTTTGCAAATGCTTTATTCCTTCTTTGTCATTACTCTTCTCCATTTCTCTGAGAAGATCTGTAAATTCTTTACGCGCTGCCTCTACACCACTATTTAATCCTGGCGATTCTGACAGTTCTTTAAATGCATCAGCCATTTCCTGCGATGGAATCATTCCTGGATAATCACGCCAAAGTTTAGGCTTAGCACCAAACCTAGCATCAGCAAGTTCTTCTCTATTTAGAAAATCTAAAACTTGATTGTCTTTGTTTCTTACTCTTCCACCAAACATTTCTGGAGCATTTAACAAATCATTGAAAGCATGTCCGAAATCTATTCGCGCAGTACGGTCCTTTCCATCTTTAGTAACTACAATCATATTACCAGGATTAACATCATGATCACCAGAGATTATAGATCCAGCAATTCCGCGCGCTATATCTTTGCGCAATGAGGAGTTCTGTTCGCCGCTAATATCATACTCTCCCTTGCCCACTTTGCCTTTTGTTCCGTCAACGAATTTTACATGATGCTTGGGTTTAATGTCCGGATTCTTTTCTTTAATATACTCATCAAGGGTTCTAACCTTATCGCCCTCTAAGTACTTCGAGGCTACTGGAGTTTTTTTAGAAGCTTTATCATATACTAATGAGACATTAGGAGCGGCTTCAAAATCAGAAGTTATTAAAATTGCTCTACTAATTTTAGATGCAATTACCTCACCATAATTCTCTCGGTCAGTCCATCCAGACTTCAATTTTCGTACAAATTTATTATCCAAAATTGAAGGCTTTAGCTGATAATTTTTACTATCCATCTTTACACGTTTACTGCCAGTAACTCCTCCACTACTAACAGCATTTCCGACATCAAATTCATTATAGTCAATTGTCATAAAATATTTTTTCTTCTTTTTTAAATTGTAATCATACTACATCATGCTTTCATTATGAAAATTTTTTATCTTAAACAACCTTGCATCTTGTCCATGATTTTCCTCTGACAGGAGCTTTTTTAGATATTTTTTTAACTCATTTTTATTATGTAGTTTATAATTATACAGTCTCCTTACTTCTTTACTTGATATATTATATCCTACAGAAAATAATCTTAAAACATATGAAAAGAAACCTAGTTTTCTTATAGTTTCAGCATTCGTAACTCGTTTTAAATTAGATTCAAACTGTTCAATGAACATTATATCCATAAAATTATCTTCATCATAATGATAAAATTGACCATCAAGGACATTATAAGTACAGTCAATTACTTCAGTATTGTCATTAATACAGATGCGATGATTATTTATATTATTAAGTATGGATTCCTTAATATGCAAATCTCTCCAATTAGAATCCTCAAAATTCACTTTGGTAAAATCCGAGTTTTTAACTTCCACACCAACAATAGTGGAGCCTTTCAAGTCAGCTCCAGTCATAGTAACATTAAATAACTTAGCACCAGTAAAATCTACTTTTTTGCAATTTGACTGGCTAATTATACAACTATTTAAATCTGCAAATTTAAACGAAGCTCCTTCAAAGCAGCTATCAGCAAATTTGGTATAACCAGCTTTTATGTGGTTTAATACAGCACCTGCAAAGTTCCCCCTTGGCGCTTTCACTCCATCAAAAATAGAATATGAAAAATCTGATTTCTCGAATCGACTTCCCTCGGCAAATTTACTACCTATAAAATTTGATCTTCTGGCTTCGATTTCATTAGCAAAACAATTGTCCCAAATTGTATGAATAGCAGTAACTCTATTAAATAAAGATTTGTCAAAAGTACAGCCATCAAACCGCATATTATTCAGGAGGCTATCATCAAATAATGACTTCCTAGCTTGAACTCTTAAAAACTCCCCCCCTCTACAATCAGCAGCAGTAAAATCGCTGTAATTTAAAGATACTCTCTCTAATTTCACTAGTTTCCAGACAGAATTATTTGCTTGTAAAAAATCCATTTTTACGTCACTCAAACTTGTACCCGAACATTTGCTCCAATTAAATATAGCACCAGAAAAATCTGATTTTTCAATGCGGCTATCAGTTATATCAGCATTGAAAAAATTGCTATTTATCGCCACTGTATCTATAAAAACTCCTTCAGTTACTAGCGCGCTTTCAAAACTAGCATTAGTAATATTTGCCCCTTTAAAGTTACAATTTTTTAAATTAGATCCAGCAAAATTAGTTCCAGACAAATCGGCATTAGTAAAATTTAATTCGGATAAATCCAACCTATTCCACTCATTGTTGCCAAACATATTGATCTTGCTCGATAGATCGGCAATAATCTTGAGTTCATTATCATATTTAGCTCCCTTAGGAATCGAGGCTATATACAACTCTTTCGCAAAATCATTTAATGATAGATCTTTTGTCCGTCTTATCTTCTTCAGATACTCAACTAAATGATCACGCGAAAGAGTAATATATTTTTTTCTAATTTTATTGTTACTGTACCCCTCGTTTGGTAAAAAAATTGGATCAAATATAAAAGATTCTGCTTTGAATATATTGCAGAAACTACCATGAATAATATGATCAAGGTGAAATACACCTTGCTTCATCTTCTTGTATTCATTACGAACTTTGCCGTATTCTCCAACTGCTTCATACAATCGCAATGCTACTCCAATTCTAGTTAGAAAAGAGGTTCGCTTTTTGATTTCTTCAAGCTGCATACGCTTATTATCAAGCAGCCTCTGTTGCTCATTTTTTTTTGCTATTTCATTCTTAATATCTGCATATACTTTAATACACGAAACTGTGGAACTAAATTTTATCCCCTCTATCACATTCCATGGCGCAGAGCAATAGCTATTATCAAAACTACAACTGCTTAAATCAGCGCGGCGAAAATCAACAAAACTTATACTAGATTCTTTAAAAACTACCTTTTCTAAATGAACTCCACAGAATTTTGAATTTTTTAAATCGCAACCAATAAAATTGATATTATGAAATATTGAACCAATAAAATTGGCTCCTTTCAAATCTAACAACTCTCGGGATTTGACGTTGCCAATAGTTAAATTAGAGAAGTCGGCAACAATTACTGTCTTACTATTCTTTGTAAGATTTCGCTTTGTAAGAAAATTATTAAATGAATGTTCTCCTTTTTTTCTGCTCCTAAGCCACAGCATATATGCTATTATATCTGCTTGTTTGACTTTCTTCGATATAAACCTAACTGCTTCTTTACGAGTTCTCACATCAGTATTATCGACTGTTAATGATGTAATTTTGAGCACGCGCCTAGCCTGGCGTCTTTTTTTATGTGAACCATTACTCTCCACAAATAACGTCTCCTCAGATTCAGGCTTACTCATTTATAGTTGCAATTCCTTACTACATTTATAATTACAATTCCCTACTAGAAGGTACCTTTGTTGTTGTGCTGGCACGCTGTCTTGTTTCAGGAACTTGCTCACCTCTACTGAGCGTCTCTTTAACACCCTTTAGTCCTTCGCTTAAACTCTTACTTCTTGGTTTTGTACTAACACTTTGTGTTGGAACTTCAATACCCATTTCCTCTAATCTTAAAGCTTCATCACGCCCTTTTGAAAAAGATTCTTTGCCTTGACCTTTGCCTATAGTAGGCTCTCTTTCTGGAGCCACGTATTGTTCCTGACATTTTTTCTTAGCATTAACCAATTTCTCTTGCTCTTCCGATACCCCTACATATTCTCCTAATTTCTTAGCTCCATTACCTACACCCTCGACAACATTACCGGCAAGCTCATCTATTGACTGCTCTTTACCTGTAACCATACCTGTAACTACTTTGGTTACTTTATTTGCGCCAACCCCTACAGCTAAGCCTACGCCAACGCCTACAGGACCCGGGATTAGCACTCCGCCAGCAATACCAGCTGCAACAGTAGAGAGCCCCATATGCTTAGCTCCATAATGCCCAGCTACGGCTCCCACACCGGCCCCCACTGCAGCAGCACCAGCAACAACTGCAGCAACAACTACCAAGCTAGCCCCAGCAGTAAAAACAGCAGTTACTGCAATTGCACCAACAATTAAAGCTCCGGCCACCGCGCCAAGTATTCGCCCCCACTTTGTGCTAATTGGTTGCCGAATAAAATCTGCAACTTTTTTGCACCCCCCTCCAATACCTTTTAGTACATTACCTGCTAATTTTGAGAAAAAACCCTTACCTTCTGCTGCATGAACCTGTTTATCAATCTCCTTTTTTTCCTCAAGCTTCATTGGTTTCTTTTCACCATCCACTCCTTCGTGAATAGCTGTACCCTTTACTCCAGTAATCTCTGCCTCATGAATATCAGTCCCTTCATTAATTTTAACGCCTTCTACTTCAGCATCTTTAAGATTTGCCTTTTGCAGCTCAGCATCACGCAAGTCAGCTTTTTTCAAGTTAACTTTTTCGAGTATTGCTTGCTTTACCTTAGCACCTCTAAGGTTTGCCCCCTCCATAACTGCTTCTGTAAAATTTGCTCTTTGACCTTCTATACCTTCTAGAATTGCTTCTTTAAACTGACCTTTTTTTGCGTTTATGTCAGTCAAGTTCGAGCCAGTCAAATCAACTCCGTTGGCCTTAACACCTTCAAGCACTGCACCCTCGAGGTTAGCAAACTTCATACTTACATCTTCAAGAATAGCTCCTTTCATCTGAGCATGCTCTAGGTTTACCCCATCCATATGAGCGCCAACAAAATTAACTCCGTCTGCTTTAACTTTTCGCATTATTGCATCTTCAAGATCAGTTCCTTCGAGTTTGCAAAGCTTATCTATTTCACTTTCAGTTAAGTCAATCCCTCTTGCGTCAACGTCTTTAAGTACTGTATCTTTAATTTTTGCTTTCTTTATTTCTGCTTCCTTAAGGAAGGCGCCCGTTAAATCAGATTCAATAATTTCGCAACCATTTAATATTGCCTTCTCAAGATTCGCATGAAGCATCTTTGTTCTTCTAATGTCGGCATTAGCAAGTGATACTCCTTCAAGATCAGCGTAATTGAATTCAGATTTATCAATACTTACACCGTCCCATCTACCATTCCTAATATCAGAAAAATTAAACTTAGAGCTTTCAACTGTTGACTCTCTTGCATCTGAATGAGGCATAAACGCCCTAGTAAAATCTGCATCTTTAAAAGTAACTCCTTGAATATTTGCAGCAAATAAGTTTGTATCTCTGGCTTTTGTCCCAATAAATTCTGCATTTTCTAAATTAGCTCCTTCAAAAGTTGCCAAACCTAAATTAGCTTTGTTAAACTTACAACCTTCTAAATTAGTACCGGCAAAACATGCTCCTTGTAAATTAGCTCCACTAAAATCAAGCCCTGAAAGATCAGTCTGTTTACCAACATATAAAGCTCCTTCTCCTTCTTCAATAAAAGTAGAGAAATCAGCAATAACTCTAGAGCCCTCGACCCTATCAATATTTTTTGCCGACATTTGCATTCTTGCAAATTCATTTATCGATAGATCTGGATTATCTTGACGGGCTTTAAGATAATTCTCTGCGTCTTCTCTTGTTAACCTGACATATTGCTTTTTTTCAGCTCTTTCTTCTTTGCTACTACCTCTTTTATAAGCAGGATCAAACTTAAGTATATTGCTGTCCTCCATAATAAGCGGCATTGAAGAAACGCTCGGATCAACAACATATTTGAGTGTACTCTTGTCAAAATCATTCTCAAAAGAAGTTTTGTTAATAGTCTTTATTTGTTCTTCAAGATCTTTTTGTTGAGCTACTAGTTTATTGTAATCTTCATTTGTACCACGCGCGTATTCGACATATCCCAATTTTTTATACGCAGTATTTACCTCAGACTTTTTACTTTCTAGTTTTTCACTTATTATTTCTAATTTTTCTTGCTTATTTTCGTTGAATCTCTCTTCTGCAAGTCGTACTATTTCTTCATTTTTCTCAGTATATTGATGAAGTAACGGCTCAAGGGTGCTAAGCTGCATCCCTGAATACCGGCTTTTATTGTTATATTCTTGAAGCTCTGAAGTTTCCACGGGTTTCATGCCAGTTATCATGTCGTCAAAATCAGGTTCTTCATCTTCAAAACGACAGCTACTAATATCAGCTCCTCTTAAGTCTGCTCCTGGCATGTAACAATCATTGAAAACTACTCTTGTTAAATCAGAATCACAAAAAACAGCCCCCTCCATATTACAAGATTCAAATCTTGCGCCAGTCATATTTGAACCAGTAAAATCAACACCAGATAAGTCCACATGATTTTCACGAAGTCTATCGACATCTTCCTTAGTCATTGAATCTACTTCTGAGTACTCAACCTTTGTGCCTATTTTTTCTCCAGATAGATCTGGAACAATTACTACATCAGCTCTTCCTGGATAAAATTTTTCTGCAACATAATCTACAAGAGATATCTGTACATCTGGGTTCTTTTCTTTGGCATCCTTTACGAATTCAATAAATTCGTTGATGTCTTTGGGAGATAAGTGGTGTTTTTGGATTTTTATGTTAAGACCAGAAGTGATTTCTGATGGCACAACGCCTGTTGGCTGAGGCTCTGAGTCGACTTTAGACATTATCAATTCTCCACTGAATATATATTTACACTTTAGTTATTGTATAAAATATTTGATGGAAGAGATAATGATATTAAGAGTATTTTAGATCAATTGAAAATATTAGTTATAAGTCGAGGCCTTTTGACAACTACATAAGACAATTTTGATACTTAAACTTAACCCGTGTTAGATAAGAAGTGAATATTTTTGGTAGAAATTAGACGAAAGTCTGTCATCCTGAGCTTGACTTGGGATCTCAGAGAATAGAAGAAAAATCCTGGGTTGAAGGCATGCATAAGCCCATAAAGTACCGTATAATAAAGCGCATTGAATTAGGTAATTAAATCTTGCCGTAACGAGAGAGTTGCCCAACAGGGCAAAGTCATCCTGAATTTATTTCAGGATCTCATAAGATAGAAGAAGATGCTGAATCAAGTTCAGCATGACGGTAGTAGTGGAGTTCACCGACCAAGCCCGACATGAGGGGATGCGTTGTTAAATAAAGAAATTACGTTATTGGGTTTGGCTAATTTTAACCATTCTTTGCTTGTTTTTGTCCCAGCTATAGTGGGTGTTGACGGTTTTAATCTCAGTTACAATCACATCACCGCTTGAAAGCTGAACTATATCAAGACCTTTTTGCAAAGATTCCACAATAAGCGGTGTAGAACCACAAATGTATTTTATATCAGAAAAAATGTCATTCGTTGACACTTCTTCTTTCTTCTCTACTATTCTTTCTGCTTCAAGTACTGACATTGATTGTGACATAATTCATTAAACCATACCGCTAATATTAACATACATTTTAGTAATCATCAAGAATATTGATAATAAATATTTACCATCTGCCAATATTATAGACTATCATACCTATAGTTATTTTCGTTGCTTTTAAATTCAGCTGCTTAAATTTAAAGGAAAACGCAACACGTATATAACTAACATACGCTACCGTTCAAAAGCTGAAAAAATGATATTTAAATAATATCTAATATCTCAAAAGAGCCATGTACGTTGTTTAAAAACGGGAATACTTTACAGGGCCACCGCATTAAAATAGCGTCATCCCAGAAGTTAGATACGCAAGTGCTTTAGCACTTAGCGGATCTTACTATCTGGGATCTATCTACCAACATAGTA
>CANNHR010000007.1 GCA_947505405.1 Rickettsiales bacterium | reverse complement strand
TATCGTAATCTATATTCATTAGGGTAATCTTTATTGATTGAAAACTCTAGAATACCCTAATATCTTCAGCTATTCAGCTCCTTTCTTAAACACAGTTGGGGTTATATTAGAGCTGGTAGGCATTGTATCAGAAACCCTAATAGAAATTATTTCATATATAATTGCATTTTCTATCATATCTTTTCTTCACATTGTAGTGGGTGAATTGATGCCAAAGACTATGGCAATTCGTCAAGCAGAGAAAATTTCTCTATTAACTGCTGTACCTTTGTATGGTTTTTACTGGATTCTGTTTCCTGTAATTTATTGTCTTAATAAATGTGCTTTGATTTTATTAAAAATGTTCAAATTAGATAGTGTTAATAAAGATGACAATACGTACTCTGTGGAGGAATTAAAAATAATTTTAACAAGTAGTCACTTACATGGAGAGATAGAACAAGACGAGGTTAGAATTCTTACCAAAGCTTTAGAGTTTACAAAATTACTGATCAGTGATGTAATGCGACCAATTGAAGGGCTTATAGCGCTAAATAATAAACATTCTATAAAAAGTAACTTAGCCTTAATTGCTGATCATCATTATAGTCGTTATCCTGTTTATCAAGAAACTATAGAAAATGTCATGGGTATTATCCATGCAAAAGATTGTTTTGCTGCTTCAATACATGGTTCTGGAATTACTAGTTTTAATGATTTGTTACGCCCAGCACTGAAAATTACTACTAGCGAAGAAGCATTAGATCTTCTGCCAAGGTTTCAAAATGGCATGACTCACTTGGCCCTCGTGTATCAAGATGAGCAGTTAGTGGGCTTTGTAACCTTAGATAATTTACTTCAGGCATTGATTGGTAAAATAAAAGATGAATTCCACCGTACCAAATAACCTACGTTTGTGTAACAAGGTCAGGTGGAGGTACTTAAAGGGGTTGAACACCAAGATGTTATTACTAAACCTAAAGAGAATATATTTGAGAAGCTTACCGATGCGCAAGGTAGACAGCTACATTTAGGGTTAACTGAAGTGGATAAATAAGTAGTTGACGTATGTATTACAGTGTGATACAATGTGTTACGTAATATAAATATTTGAGGTAATTATGGCAGCACTTAATGTACGTATTCCAGATGAGTTGAGTAATGTTTTGACGAAGTCAGCTAAGTATTTAGATAGGCCGAAAGGGTATTTAGTTCGTAAGGCTCTTGAAGCTTATTTACAAGAGTTACAAGAAGACATAGAAGATTATAATGATGCTGTAGAAGCATTAAAAGATGATGGTCCAACATTTACTTTAGAGGAAGTTATGCAAGAATTTGGTTTACAAGATGAAATGGCAAATTGAATTTAAAGGAAAAAGTAAAAAACAGTTAGATAAATTAGATAAAGAATCTCGAGATAAGATTTTAAAATACCTCTATAAAACAGTGTCAAACCTTCAGCATCCTAAACAATTAGGTAAGGCATTGAGAAATAATTTAAAAGGCTGCTGGCGTTATCGCGTGGATAAATTTAGAATTATCTGTGAGTTACAAGAAGGAAAACTTGTTGTTTTGGTGGTAAAAGTAGCTCAGAGAGACGTAGTTTATGAAGATTAATTCCTTTCATGCTGAACTTAAAACCGTCATCCTGAGCTTAAAAATATAGTCATCCTGAGCTTGACTGAAGCTTGCGCCTTGCCTTTGGCCTAGGATCTTCTTTCATTGCCCCAGATCCCGATGTCAGTTATGATAAAAGGAAGACTAAACCTCTGCAAAGCATTTCCGGCGGAGAGACTAGTTACCGCCCTCTGGATGACGATTTCGGGCTTTTTAGCCAGTGCGAGGAACAGATGCCAAGTTAAATAGTCAGTATCTCTTCTTCTCTAGATCTTATGACTATATCTACTTTGCTAATAAACTCATCAGTGATCTTCTGAATTTCTTCGCTATGGTCATGATGTTCGTCTTTAGAGAGATTGTGATCTTTTTCCATTTTTTTCAAGGTATCCATACCATCACGTCTGATGTTACGCATGGCTATCTTAGTATTTTCGCCATATTTATGCGCTAGCTTTACCAATTCTTTTCTGCGTTCTTGGCTTATTATTGGTAGACTCATGCGTATGAGTTGACCATCGGAGCTAGGATTCAACCCAAGATTTGCATCCGCGATAGCTTTTTCTACTGTCTTAACCATGGCTTTATCCCAAACTTGAACGCTAATGGTTTTAGCATCGGGGGTTGATACTGTTCCAACTTGTGATATTGGCATTTTGCTGCCATAGGCTTCAATAACAACTGGATCTAATAAATTAACTGATGCTCTACCAGTTCTAAGGCCTCGGAGCTCTTTGTCCAGCACAGCCATTGCTTTGTCCATTTTTTCAGTTAGTTCTTCCTTTAGCGCCTTATCCATTATTTCCCCCGTATAAGCGTATATTCTCCTTGATTCTGCAATACTTTAGCAAAGTTCCCTCGTTCTTTGATAGAAAAAACTTTGATAGGCAACTCATTTTCTCGTGCAACAGCTATTGCCGCCATATCCATAACTTTCAAATTATCTTTAAGTACATCAGTATAGGTTATTTCAGTGTATTTAGTTGCACTTTCATTCTTCTTCGGATCAGAACTATAGACACCGTTAACATTTGTTCCTTTGAATAAGACATCGCAATTCATTTCGACTGCTCTTAGTACTGCTGCACTATCAGTCGTAAAGAATGGGCTGCCTATGCCTGCAGCAAAAATTACTACCCTTCCTTTCTCCATGTGTCTTTTAGCTCTGCGTCTTATGAATGGTTCGCAAATGCTGGTCATTGGGATAGCGGATTGGACTCTGGTGTAAATACCAGCTCGCTCCATTGCATTTTGTAGTGCGAGTGCGTTAATCACAGTTGCCAGCATGCCCATATAGTCAGCAGAAGCACGGTCCATTCCAAGCACTGAAGCATCAGCACCACGATATATATTTCCGCCACCAACAACGACGCATACCTCAATGCCTAGTTCGCATACTTCTTTAATATCGGCAGCAATACCGTTTAAAGTATCAATGTCATGACCAAATTTTTTGTCGCCCATCAGAGCTTCGCCCGAAACTTTGAACAAAACTCTTTTGCAGATCGCTAAAGGCATATAGATATTTTCCAAATATATAGATGAGCGCAATGCTATCGCCAACTATTATTTTTGTCAAGAGTACTCAAGATTATATAGCGCATAAAATTAAGTTATTGACAAAGAGGTTACTTTATGTTAATTAATTATTTGTAAACTAAATAACTAATAACTAATAACATAGAGGATATATGAAAACCAAAAAAACAAATAATGAAGAAGTTAACCAGCAATTTATAAACGCAGTTAAGAATAAAAATGTGGAAGAGGTAAAAAAACTACTTGAACAAGATGAAAATATTATCAAATCTACTGATAAAGAGGGTAGTAACGTTTTTCATTTATTGGCAATGCCGCATTACTCAGTGGGTTTAGAGTTAATGAAAATAGTAATTAATTACGCATCAGAAGAACTCATTAACGCAAAGAATGATGGCGGAAGCTCTGTCATTCATTTACTTTCAGGTAATTATATATTTAATCAAGGTTCATTAGGTGAATCAGAGCAACAATTAGTAGACACAGTAATAAAATATTCTACCCCAGAAACTAATAGTGCTCAAAACAATAAGGGTCTTACTCCATTTAAGATAATTGTAAATGGATACACCCCTAATAAAAATTTGGTAGAATGTTTATTAAAGGTAAGTACAGAAGAAGAGATTAATAAAACTCTAAAAATCGCTTTTCTAAAAGGAAATGGTAGCAACAGTTCATTCTTATTACAACTAATAGAAAAAGGCGCAAAAATAGAAGAAGTTGGTGTTGATAAAGAGGGTAATAATATGCTTCATTTGCTTGCGAAGCAATATAAGGCTAGTAAAGAGTTAGTAAAGTTAGCATTTAAAAATTCAACTGAAGAAACGATTAGTGCTAAAAATCATGAAGGTCAAACGCCTTTAGCAATTGCCTTTAAGAATAATAATGAAAGCTTTGTATTACAACTAATAGAAAAAGGCGCAAAAATAGAAGAAGTTGGTGTTGATAAAGAGGGCAATAACATGCTTCATTTGCTTGCGAATGGAAGGAATCTTAATGAAGAGCTAGTAAAAATAGTATTTGAAAACTCAGCTGAAGAAATGATTAGTGCTAAAAATCATGAAGGTCAAACGCCTTTAGCAATTGCCTTTAATAATAATGAAAGTTTTGCATTACAACTAGTGAAAAAAGGCGCAAAAATAGAAGAAGTTGGCATTGATAAAGAGGGCAATAACATGCTGCATTTGTTTGCGAAGTCTTATCGTCCTAATGAAGAGTTAGTAAAGATAGTATTTGAAAACCCAACTGAAGAAATGATTAATGCCAAAAACAACAATGGTCAAACGCCTTTAGCAATTGCCTTTAAAGGTAATCATGAAAGTTTCGCATCACAACTAGTGAAAAAAGGCGCAAAAATAGAAGAAGTTGGCGTTGATAAAGAGGGTAATAATATGCTTCATTTGCTTGCGAAGCAATATAACTCTAATGTAGAGTTGGTAAAGATAGTAGTTGAAAAATCAACTGAAGAAATGATTAATGCCAAAAACAACAATGGTCAAACGCCTTTAGCAATTGCCTTTACTTCACCAATGGTCTTTAGGGAATATCAGAATGTCGCATTACAACAATTAGCATTACAACTAATCGAAAAAGGCGCAAAAATGGAAGAAGTTGGCGTTGTTGATAAAGAGGGCAATAACATGCTTCATTTGCTTGCACAAAACACACAAATTTCTAATGAAGAGTTGGTAAAGATAGTAGTTGAAAATTCAACTGAAGAAATGATTAATGCTAAAAATAATAAAGGTCTAACACCTGTAGACATTGTTTTGTCATTAGTTACTTCAAGTAGTTATTATACTAGTTCGAAGGATTTTTTGAACAATCTACTAATTAATAAAAGTGACATTATCTTTTCTAAGAATACGCAGTTAAAAGAGTGGATAATGAAATTGATTGAAAATGGAAGGGATACAAAAGACGCATCAAATCTTGTTAAATTTTTGGTAAAGAATGATTTAATAGAAAACAATAAAGAGTTATTTTATTTGTTTGGAAAATTCAATAAAAATGAAGAATTAGCCCATGATTTTGTGAATTTTTTGGTTGAAAAAGAATTTATAACAGAAAACTCAGCTGGTTTTTTCTTTGCGCAAATGTTTGAGAAAATGAGCTCTGCTATAGTAATGGATCTGTTTAAATTTTATTTAAATTCAAATCAAGAATTAGATAAAAATATAATTGCTAAAGAGCTTTTAGGTAAATTGGGTTACCTTGAGTTTGAAAATATACAAGAAATAATAGAAATTACTGGTATTACAGAGATAGAAGGAGAATTTGGTAACCAACATGTACAACTTATACAAAGCTGTTTTAAAATATTAAGTCTTGAAAAGCCACTACAACAAGATACTGATATGGGGTTATTATTAACTACTCTAAAAATATATCTTAAAAATTTAAACAAGAATGAAAAGGCCTTGGATGGATTAAAAGAAAAAATCTTAGAAATATATACAAACGCAAAAGATCAAAAAGTAATTGATGATTTAGAGCAGCTGGTTGATACATTCAAATCTATAAATAATGAAGACTTGTTTGCTTTGCAACAAGAAGCAATCGTTAGTTATATTCAAGAGAATTACAAAACATTTCAAAAACTTATTCCTTTGGGCTTTGATTTGCCAGGAGAACACCTTTCTTGGGAAGAATTTGCCAATATTATAAAATCTTCATGTACAAAAGTTAATGATAAATTAAAATTCATTGCCAATTCAGATAATCCTTTAGAGTTATACAAAGATATTATTGAAGCGACAATTATCAATAAGAAGGAGGGAGAACATGGATTTACACCTTTAATGAAGGCTATAAATAAAAGTTACCATATAGAACTAGTCAAGTTGCTTCTTGAATCTGGCGCTGATGTTAATGTTACTGACAATAAAGGTAATAATGTTTTTCATTTGACAGCGATTGAAAGAAGCTATGAGGAACCGCTTTTTGAAATATTAAAAGAACATATAACAAAAGAAAATATTAATGCTAAAAACGAAAAAGGTCAAACTCCGCTGATGATTGCTTGTGATAAACAGGAAAACGAGTTTGCAGTTAATTTGTTTAAAGTAGGAGCAGAGGTACATGATGATTATCATGAAAAGATGGCTTCTATTATACAAACTTCTTTAAAAGGATCTAATGATGTTGAATTAGCTGAGAGTTTTATAGATTTTGGGTTTGATAAAGAAATTAGAGAAGAAAGTTTTATCAATATTTTTCAAGATTTATTAAATAGAAATAAGCATAATGCATTTTCTGTGTTTAAATATTTTCTTGATAAAGCACATCAAGAATTGAATAAATTCTCTTTGTTTTCGAGTTTGGCACAAAAATATCAAAACAAAGTAAACAATACATCTAAGGAGGTACTAATTAGCCTTACTACGAATAATGAAATGATAGCCAAGAAAGAATTAACTCAAGGCGATCAAAGGCTAATTAAACAAGCTTTAGACATTATTGATATAAGTGGGTTAAAGCCAGAAAATGAAGATAATATCCATATCAAATCAATATTTGATTGTTTTGATATGTTGAATTTCAGATTAATAGATCCGAATATTAATCAAGATTTATTATTCCTGGTATTAGAAAGCCATATCAAAACTCTATCCAAAGAATCTTTGATGAAGTTGAATGACTCTATATATCAAACATATTATCAACAACAGATATTTGTTAACCTTTTAAAAATAGTTAATATTTCAAATATAAATCCGTTCATACAAAAACAGATGATTTGTGCATTTGTTAATAGTAAAGAGAACAAAGAAATTTTTCAAAAATTTGTGAAATTAGGTTTTAAATGTCCTGTAGATGAGCAAAACCTTGATAGTTTCTTTGAGCAATTAAACTTATCATTGGTGCTCGTTAGCAAAAGTATGCAAGAAATAGAAGTTATGTATAATGAAATGAGCCTAAATTGTCATTTAGGATTATATGAATATTTCATTAAATTAACATTTAAAGAGAGTTTTGGTGAGAAATGTTTGCAAAAATTAGATCAGATTTTTGAAAATAATTGTGAGAGTATATTAAAAGAGAACTTAGTACAATTACTACAAATTTTAACTCCTCAGGTCCAGCATTTTATCAATGAAAATAATCGCTTTAATGAGGAAAAGATTTTCATGCATAAATTAAAAAACAAATCTATCAAGATGCTCATTGAAGAAATAAGTGATATTGACCTTGAAAACATTCAAGGAGATGTTGGTTTAATAAAAAGCATCATTGAAAAGATCAAGGAAGAGGCTAAAAAATCTCCAGCTATTGCTGTTGATATCTTGAAATTATCAATCATGAATGCAGAGTTAGAGTCTAGTACTTCTGATGGTAAAGTGATTGAGATATACGAAAAAGAAGAAGATAAGGTTATAACTGAAAACGTTAGGGTTATTGATATTAATGATTTTGATCTCAGTGATTTTTATTTTGATGAAGAAGACATATATAAAAAAGAGAAAGACATTAAAACTGTACCTGTAATAGAAGAAAATCTCTACGAAAATGAAGAAGGAAAATTCACATTGTTTGACTATAGTGAAGAAGATAGCAATGAAGTAGAGAATATTGGTGATAATGGTAAAGACGATCTAGATGATTAACAGAGATTAGTAAAAGACCCAGAAGGCTACTGTATCTGCACTGGTAGCCTTTTGGTGGCAAAGCATTCCCGCGCAAGGCGGGAATGCAGCCCTTTAGCTGTTTTGCCATGGATTCCGCCTGGAGCGGGAATGACATCTATAGACATATATCCGTTTCCTTATGGACTTTACAATAGACTTCTTTCCAAACGCTACTACCAAAGGCAATTGCGTCGTCATTCCGGTACGTAAGGAATCGTGTACCTTAAGTACGCTGCGGTCTTCCGCTGTGTGGATTCCTAGCACTTAGTTTGGGAAGAAGTCTAATAAAACACTATAGTCCCAATCGCCTTATCTTGCCACAGTGTTTTGGCCAAAACTTGGTTATAAATTCTAACTAACAATAAAAACATTGGTTTTCGAGCAGTCGTTGTTTATTATATCTTAGGGGGTTGTTTGGAAAATTGAATTTTTGTAGGAAGTTTTTCCGAAAAACAAAGATGAGGAACGAAGCGTACTAGGCTACGTGGGTACCGAAAGCTAGTTTTGACGAGAAAATTACACAAAAAGGCACTTTTCAGACGGCCCCTTGAGTAAGATGACAATAAATTCATACTTAAGATATAAGAATGCCAAAGCTAACTATAGATAATAAAGAAATTGAAGTCGAAGATGGTTTGACCGTCATGCAAGCCTGCGAGCAAGCGGGAATAGAGATTCCGCATTTTTGTTTTCATGAGCGTTTGGAAATTGCTGGTAACTGTCGTATGTGCTTAGTGGAGATAGAAAAGTCCCCTAAGCCTATTGCCTCTTGCGCTATGCCAGTGGCTGAAGGTATGGTTATTCGAACTGATACCCCAGTCATTAAAAAGGCGCGAGAAGGGGTTATGGAGTTCTTGTTGATTAACCATCCGCTAGATTGCCCCATATGCGATCAAGGCGGTGAGTGTGATTTACAAGACCAGGCATTTAAGTATGGCAGGGGAACTAGTCGATATGCTGAAAATAAAAGATCTGTGAAAGATAAAAACCTTGGCCCGCTGGTAAAGACACAAATGACGCGGTGCATTCATTGTACTCGTTGTATTCGTTTTTCTACCGATGTAGCCGGAGTGCCTGAAATGGGAGCGATTCATCGCGGTGAGCACATGGAAATCACGAGTTATCTTGAAAAGACTTTAACCTCTGAGCTTTCGGGTAATGTCATAGATTTATGCCCGGTTGGGGCTCTTACGTCAAAGCCTTATGCTTTTAAGGCAAGAAGCTGGGAACTCGAGAAAACGGAATCTATTGATGTGATGGATGCAATGGGGTCAAATATTAGGATCGATTCAAGAGGTTTAGAAGTTATGCGAATTTTGCCAAAACTCAATGAAGATATCAATGAAGAATGGATATCAGATAAGGCAAGGTTCTCTTATGACGGTTTAAAGGTACAAAGACTAGATGTACCTTACATAAAAGAAGGTGGTAAATTAGTTAGTTCTAGCTGGGATCAAGCAATTTCAGCTGTTGCAAAGAAAATGATCTCTATCAGTGGGAATGAGATTGCGGCGATTGCGGGCACGACAAGTTCTTGTGAGTCGATGTTTGTACTTAAAAAACTTCTGACTAGAATTGGTTCGAATATGGTCGACGCCAATCAGTTTGGTTATAGTATTGATACAACAAGCAGAAGTAACTATCTCTTTAATACAAAAATTGCCGATATTGAAAAGGCGGATCTTTGTTTGCTTATTGGTGCTGGGCCAAGACAAGTAGCGCCGGTTTTGAATGCAAGGATTGGTAAGATGGTAAGAAATGGCCAAATGAAAGTTGCAAGAATTGGCCAGGTGGATGATCAGACTTACCCTATTAGTGAGCTGGGTGGAAGTGCGACCGTACTTGAAGAAATTTTATCTGACAAGTCGAGTGTTGCCAAAGAACTCAAGAACGCTAAGTATCCAATGATTATTATTGGCGATGAAGCGCTTACTCGGCCCGATGGTTTTGCTATTGTATCACTTGTTCATGAGATAGCTAAAAAGCATAATATTGTTCGAGACGATTGGAACGGAATAAACATCTTGCATAATCATGCTTCAATGGTTGGCTCGCTTGATATTGGCTTTATCTATGGCAAAGATGGTGATGGAACAGCAAAAATATTACAGATGACAAAAAGCGGCAAGGTCAAAATGCTTTATTTGCTTGGAGCAGATGATTTTGACATAAGTGGGATTGGTGAAGATTGTTTCGTCGTCTATCAAGGGCATCATGGTGATGTTGCAGCATCACGCGCGGACGTTATTTTGCCAGAAGCTGCTTATACCGAGCAAGATGGTATTTTTGTAAATTTAGAAGGGCGCCCCCAATATGCAAGAGCAGCGGTTTCTCCTGTTGGTCAGGCAAAGGAAAGTTGGAGCATCATTGCTCGTTTAGCTGAAAATCTAGATATTAATTTAAGTACTAAGTCTCTGCGTGATGTCAGAAGGTTAATGGCGAAAGAAAATGTTGTGTTTGCAAATATAGATAGCATTATTCCAACAAATTTTGTTCATTTTAAATCATCTGTGAAGCTGGCAAAAAAACCTTTAACTAAAGTAAAATTCAATTACTATATGACAGATCCAATTAGCCGAGCGTCGGTTACAATGGCAAGATGTGCAAAAGCGGTTGCGGCTGCGCACGAAGAGGTATCATGACTATGATGGAAATATTTAACGAATACGGATTACCACTAATATTCATTGTAGCAAAAATTTTGCTTATTACCTTGCCATTACTGCTATGTGTGGCCTACCTTACTTATGCAGAAAGAAGAGTAATTGGCTTAATGCAAATGAGAAGAGGCCCGAATGTTGTTGGTCCGTTTGGTCTTTTGCAGCCAATTGCAGATGCGGTGAAGCTGTTATTTAAGGAAGTGATAGTGCCAAGTCCTGCTAGTAAAATAGTCTTTATTATTGCGCCGATGATTACCTTTGTCTTAAGTCTAATTGGATGGGCGGTAATACCATTTGGTCCTGGACTAGTACTTGCTGATATTAATGTGGGCGTTCTTTATGTGCTTGCGATATCTTCGCTTGGAGTATACGGTATTATTATGGCTGGCTGGGCTAGTAATTCAAAATACGCATTTTTGGGAGCAGTTCGCTCTTCTGCTCAAATGATATCGTATGAAGTGTCTATGGGGTTAGTGATTGTGACGGTTTTATTGGTCACAGGTACTTTAAATTTGAGTGAAATTGTTGAATATCAAAGGACTATGCCTTTCTGGACTCAGCTACTTATGGCGCCAATGGCGGTAGTTTTCTTTATCTCGGTTTTGGCTGAAACGAATCGCTTGCCATTTGATTTACCTGAAGCTGAAGCTGAGCTTGTAGCTGGCTATAACCTGGAATATTCCTCGATGACATTTGCGCTGTTTTTTTTAGGTGAATATGCCAACATGATTTTGGTAAGCGCCATTACGGTTACTTTCTTCATGGGGGGATATCTTCCACCATTTAATATTGAGTTTTTAGAAGTTGTTCCAGGCCTTGTTTGGTTTATAGGTAAAATTGCTTTCTTGTTGTTTGTGTTTCTTTGGCTTAGAGCTACCTTGCCAAGATATAGATATGATCAGTTAATGCGTATTGGTTGGAAGTTTTTCTTACCACTTACGTTATTTTGGGTAGTGCTTGTGGCCTCACTTTTGATGTTAACCAATAATTTACCTGGGTGAAGAAAATATTATGATGAAATATATCAAGTCTTGGGTTTTGTACGAAATATTGATCGGCATGGCGCTGACGCTGAAATATTTCTTTAAGCCTAAAGTAACCTTGAATTATCCCTATGAAAAGAGTCCAGTTAGTCCACGGTTTAAGGGAGAGCATGCGCTTAGGCGCTATGCCAACGGAGAAGAGCGCTGTATTGCATGTAAGCTTTGTGAGGCAATTTGCCCAGCTCAAGCAATTTTGATTGAAGCCGAGGAGCGTGCTGATGGTAGTAGGCGTACCACGCGCTATGACATTGACATGACAAAATGCATTTACTGTGGGATGTGTCAAGAAGCTTGTCCGGTGGATGCAATAGTTGAAGGGCCTAATTTTGAGTTTGCAACGGAGACGCATGAGGAACTTTTGTACGACAAAGAAAGGTTACTGAAAAATGGCGAAATTTGGGAGCAAGAGCTCGCGCAGAAACTAAAAGACGATTATCCGTATAGGTAAATAAAGATGGCGATATTTTTCTACATGTTTGCAGCATTAATAGTGCTTAGTGCTGTTATGGTTATCGTAAGTCGGAATCCGGTGTATGCAGTACTTTGGCTGATATTTACGTTCTGTAACGGAGCAGGGTTGATGGTGCTGATGGGAGCAGAGTTTATAGCGATGATGCTTATTATTATTTACGTTGGAGCAGTTGCGGTTTTATTCCTTTTTGTAATAATGATGCTTGATATCAAATTCTCAGAGTTTAAGGGTAATATTGATTCAGACATGTCGTTTGCCTTTTTTATGGCTTTTTTCTTTTTTGTAGATCTTGCAGTAATAATTTTACTTGGAACCAAAACCATTGTTCCAATTGGAAATGTAACTTTTGCTATATTACCTGATGTTGGAAATGCTTATGCTGTTGGGCGGTTGCTTTATACTGAATTTATATTACCGTTTCAAACTGCTGGAATAATTTTGTTTGTTGCTATGATTGCAAGCATTGCTTTGACATTAAGGCATCGCCCTGGTGTCAAAAGACAAAATGTAGCAGCACAGATGGAACGAAATAAGGAAAATAGCTTGTCGGTAGCGCAAGTTGATGGAAAATCTGGTTTAGGTAATTTGAATTATGACAATTAGCGAAATCTCTTTAGAACATTATTTGATTCTTTCCTCGTTGCTATTCTCGATTGGAGTGGCGGGGTTATTTATGAATCGGAAGAATGTGATTACCATTTTGATGTCAATAGAGCTAATGCTTTTGGCTGTAAATATTAACTTCGTAGCTTTCTCAGTTCATTTACAAGATATTGTAGGACAAGTATTTAGTATTATTATTCTCTCGATTGCTGCAGCTGAAGTGTCAATAGGCCTTGCTATTTTGGTGTTATATTCCAGGAATAGAAACTCTATTGAAATTGAAGACATCAATCAGATGAAGGGGTAGTTTGTATGGAATTTGTATTAAAGCTGATCATATTTTTGCCTCTTATTTCTGGAATAGTTAACGGTATATTCTGCCGGAAATTCACTAATTGCATGGCGAGCATGATCTCTAGCATAGCTATTGTTATTTCGGCGATATGCGCTGTCTTGATCTTTGTTAAAGCTGGTATTAATAAAGAAATTATGCATATTGTGATTGCAAACTGGATTGACACGCATGAGGTATATGTCAACTGGTCGCTGTATGTAGATCAGCTTACAGCAATTATGTTTGTGCTTGTGACCTGTGTTTCTGCTGTGGTACATATATACTCGCTTGGCTATATGGTAGATGATAAAAATTTACCAAAATTTTTATCATATCTATCTTTGTTTACATTTTTCATGTTAGCCCTGGTTTCGGCTGATAATTTTGTGCAACTTTTCTTTGGTTGGGAAGGTGTTGGTTTATGTTCTTATTTATTAATTGGCTATTATTATCATAAAGAATCGGCCAATAGTGCGGCTGTGAAGGCGTTTGTTGTTAATAGAGTCGGTGATTTTGCTTTTATAATAGGCATTGTGATGATTGTTGTTTATGCAGAAAGTGTTGATTTTGCACATGTGTTTGCAATGTCTGAAAACCTCTCCAAATCCTCAATCGAAATTTTGGGAATGGAATTTGTAATTTTGGATGTGATATGTCTCATGTTATTTCTTGGTTGTATGGGTAAATCGGCTCAAATAGGTATGCATGTATGGTTGCCTGATGCTATGGAAGGCCCTACTCCAGTTTCGGCTCTCATTCACGCAGCGACTATGGTTACAGCTGGCGTATTTTTGGTTGCTAGATGCTCGTTTATGTTTGAGTACAGCCCCCATGTTCTGCAAATAATAACAATCGTTGGATCTGTGACTTGCCTGTTTGCGGCGCTTGTGGCTATTGCTCAAACTGATATTAAGAAAATTATTGCTTACTCTACTTGTTCGCAGCTTGGATATATGTTTTTTGCTTGTGGAGTATCGGCCTATCAAGCTGGTATTTTCCATCTAGTAACTCATGGGTTTTTCAAGGCTTTATTGTTTCTATCGGCTGGAAGCGTTATTCATTCATGCCATGAGCAAGATATTTTTAAGATGGGTGGCCTCAGAGAAAAAATGCCAATAACATACGCTAATTTCTGGATGGGGTCACTGGCAATTATTGGCATTTTCCCATTTGCTGGTTTTTATTCAAAAGATTTAGTGCTAGAGTCGGCTTACGTGCATGGCGGAGTTGGCACTTTTGCTTTTACACTTGGGATAATTGCAGCAATGCTTACTGCGGCATATTCGTTTAAAATAATAGTTCTGACTTTTCATGGAAAGACTAAACTTAGTAACGAAGCTTATACTCATGCTCATGAGTCGCCAAAGATAATGAACATCCCGCTATTTGTGCTAACATTTGGCACCTTGTTTGCTGGTATGATTGGCTACTATATCCTTGGCATAAGCGATCCGAAGGGGTTCTTTTTAGGAAGTATTTTCAACTTAAGTGTAAGTAGCCATGAACATCATGTTGCAACCGGTATTCAGCTATTGCCTCTGATTGTCGGTATTAGTGGTGCTTTATTTGGCATATATGTCTATAAGGGGAATGCACACGCTGCCATTGCTGGCCAGTTAAAATATATCTATTGTGTATTAAAGAATAAATTCTTTTTTGATGAGCTGTTTGACAAGTTATTTGTTAGTTCAACAAATTGCTTAAGCAAGCTCACTCAAATTTTTGACAAGAGAGTAATAGATCGATTTGGCCCAGATGGGTTTAGCCTAGCAACTAGGGGTTTTAGCTGGTGTATGTGCCAAATTCAGACGGGTTATATTTTTAACTATGCATTTTATATGATCTTTGCAATAGTTGTATGTATTACAGTCTTTGTTGGAAAATATTTGTTTTATGGAGTGGGTATTTAGATGTCGGATTTACCAATATTATCCATGAGTATTTTATTGCCGTTAATTAGTGCCTTATATATTACTTTTTTTATAAGTAACAGTAAGTCGGATCGAAAGCAAATTTACGCTATGTATGTAGCAATTCTGTCCTCAATCCTTACCCTTATTTCAACAACATACTTAATGCTAAGATTTGATACTAAAGCGTCGCTTTATGAATTTCAATTTGTTGAGCGCTATAAATGGATTGATTCAATCGGTCTTGAGTTCTATGTTGGGGTTGATGGTTTATCGATATATTTTATTTTTCTTACTGCTCTTCTGACTTTGATCTGTATTATTGCTAGCCTATTTACTATTAAGAAATACATTAAAGAGTTTTTATTATGCTTCTTGCTACTGGAGTCTTTTTGTATAGGAGCGTTTTGTGCGCTTAATTTGTTACTCTTTTACGGATTTTTTGAAGTTATATTGATACCGATGTATCTGATAATTGGGATTTGGGGAGGGGAGAACAGAGTTTATGCGGCAGTAAAATTCTTCTTATACACTTTTTTCGGTTCAGTATTCTTGCTTATCGCGTTGATATATATCTACAGTAACTATAACACGTTCGACATAGCGGAGCTTTCCTCGAAAATGAGGCCCGAATTTGGTGTGGGGCAGTTCTTATGGCTAGCGATGTTTGTCTCTTTTGCTGTAAAAGTTCCGATGATTCCATTTCACACATGGCTTCCCGATGCGCACGTTCAGGCTCCGACTGCTGGTTCAGTTATGCTGGCTGGTATTTTGCTAAAATTGGGCGGATATGCTTTCCTAAGAGTTATGCTCCCATTGCTCCCGGAGGCTTCGCTGTATTTTGCTCCTTATGTAATATGGATGAGTGGTTTTGCAGTCATCTATGCTTCCTTTGTTGCATTAGCGCAAGAGGATATGAAGAAGATGATAGCATATTCCTCGGTTGCTCATATGGGATATGTCACGGGTGGTATATTTAGTTTTACAGCGAGTGGTATGACTGGAGCAGTATTTCAGATGATAAGCCATGGAGTAATATCGTCTGCTTTATTCCTTATTGTGGGAATGCTATATGAGCGTCATCACACTAAGGAGATTAGTAAATATGGCGGCGTGGCAGCTAGTATGCCTGTGCTAGCTACTTTCTTCATGATAGCGATGCTTGGCTCAGTTGGGCTTCCAGGATTAAGTGGTTTTGTTGGAGAATTCCTAAGCATTTTAGGAGTATTTGAAGTCAATCCAATTGTTGGGATAATGTGTGCATTTGGGGTTATCATAGGTGCGGTCTATATGCTCAAGCTTTATAAACTGGTGATGTTTGGCGAAATAACTAATAAATCAATCATTAAGTTTAAAGACCTAGAGCTATATGAAAAAGCAGCGATGCTCCCTTTGATAATTTTGGTGATATATATTGGTATAAAACCAGAATGTATTTTATCAGTGATAAGTGCGCCTATTGAACGTTTGGCGTTACAGTACGGTATAGTAGTATGAAGTTGTGGAATAGAAATATATGATAAATCAATTTATAATTGTAATCCCAGAAATATTGTTGGCATCCCTTGCAATGGTTATGCAAATTGTAGCAGTATACGTTAAGAACGCTTCAAGACAAATTGCGCTTGGGACTACCTTGCTGGGACTAGGGATAGTATATTATCTGCTATATTTTGTACCAGAATATGAGTTGGGCTTTACTTTATCTTTTGCTACTTCACCGGCAATTTCGCTTTTTAAAGCTATCGTGCTAGGGCTTACTTTAATGAGTTTGGTTGTATATCACGATCTTGTGAAGATTAACAAAAGTAATCTTAAGATAGAATTTGTAACATTGGTTCTCCTCTCTACTCTTGGGATATTTATTTCGATTTCGGCTCGAGACTTTATGCTGCTTTTTTGCGGCCTTGAATTGCAAGCTTTATCAGGTTATGCACTTGCTGCATTTAATACCAAAAGTTCAAAATCTTCAGAAGCTGGTTTGAAATATTTCGTTCTTGGTGCTTTGATGAGTGGCTTGATGTTGCTTGGTATTTCATTTCTTTATGGATTTAGTGGTAGTATTCAATTCTTTGAAATAAGAAATGCGCTCAGTGAATTTAACATCGGGCTTGTAGTAGGCAGTGTATTAGTTATGGCTGCTATTTTGTTTAAGCTCGGAGCTGCGCCGCTGCATATATGGACACCCGATGTATATGAAGGAGCTCCAATTTCGGCCGTTACGTATTTTTCAGTTGCACAAAAAGTTGGCATGCTTGTCGTGCTTATCAATATAACGGATGGAGTTATTGGCGATTATACTCAGGTGTCAAATGAGTTGATTAAGATTGTTGCGATTTTATCCATGATAGTTGGTTCTCTTGGGGCTATCGGACAAGTTTCTCTGAAAAGGCTGATGGCGTATAGCACAGTTTTGAATGTTGGTTATGTTTTGGTTGGTGTATGTTTGCATTCTCCAGGAGGTAATTATGCTGCATTTGTTTACATGCTTGTATATGTAATCGGAGTGATGGGCTTTTTTGCCTGTCTAGTCGCACTATTTGGTCTTAAAAGTGATGAAGCAACGTTTGAAGATTTACAAGGTATAGCGGGACATCGTAAGACGCTGGCTGCTGTGATCTCAATTATTATGTTTTCGATGATTGGATTGCCGCCTTTAGCTGGTTTTTTTGGTAAGTATTTGGTCTTTTACAATGCAGTGGCAGAAGGGGAAATAGCACTTGCACTAATTGGCGTACTTACTAGCGTAGTAGCAGCTTTTTATTATTTGAAAGTCATAAAATATATGTATTTTATGGAGCCAAAAAAAGCAGTTACGGTAATACCAACGAAGAGAGGTTTATGGATAGTGACAGTTTTGACATTAGCATTTATACTCTTCTTCTTCGCTTTTGCGCAAAAATATATACTTTGATCAGAGATGGCATAGTAAATTGACAACCCCCTATCTTAAGTTAGAAAACTATATATGAAGCTAGACTGGTTAAAAAATTACAATCTATTGATGTTTAAGACAATTGATAGTACTAACTCAGAAGCGCTTCGGTTAGCAAGCTCAGGGGCTATTGGTGATTTTGTGATTGTTTCAGACTTTCAAACTGGTGGCAGAGGAAGTAAGGGGCGTTTTTGGAAATCTATTGCTGGTAATTTGCACGCAAGTATTTTATTAAATAATTGTGTCGATTTCAAAAGACATCCTCAGCTTTCATTCGTAATTGCAAATGCAGTTTTTGCATCGCTTGCTAAGCTTGCGCAAGAGAAGAAAATAAACTTAAATATACAGCTAAAATGGCCAAACGATATTCTCATTAATGGGAAAAAAGTGGGAGGTATTTTACTAGAATCTATTTCACTTCTCGATACAAATTATGTTGCAATTGGAATAGGGATAAACATTCTTGAAGCTCCCAGTAAGGTTGCTTTCCCGGCAACGAGCTTATATGATGAAGGGCTAATACTAGAGAGTGCAGATGAATTATTAGACTTGGTAATGGATAAATTTAACAAACTTTATAAGAGATGGATTGTAGATAATAATTTTATTAAAACAAGAAAAGACTGGCTGCGTCGTGCATATAATATAAACAAAGTAATAACTATTGATGATGGTAATCGCAGACTGTCTGGCATTTTTAAAGAGATTGACTTGGATGGATCGATGCGCATACAACTTGCTAGTGGACAGTTATATAATCTAGCTGCTGGCGATGTGCTATAATGAACCGATCAGCTACTTGTGTGCGTTGTTGCCTAGCACTCTGAATTTAGGTGATTAAATCTAAGAAAAAGATGGGGTATAGTTTGTGTTTTTGTCATTGTATTTGTGTTGTTGTTTCCCGCGCCAGGCTGGAATGACAATTATAATAGATACATTGAATTAGGTGTGTAATGCCCATTTCCATAATATTAGTTGCCCCGCAAATGGGTGAAAATATAGGAGCCTGCGCCCGAGCTATGAAGAACTTTGACCTCTATGATCTTAGAATTGTAGATCCAAGAGACGGTTGGCCAAACGAAAAAGCTGTTAGTATGTCAGTGGGGGCGGCAGATTTAATTGCCAATGCTAAGATTTTCAGCTCTGTTACTGATGCAATAAGTGATTTGTCATATGTCTATGCGGCTACTGCGACTCCAAGAGACATGAATAAGGAATATGTTTTGTCAAAAGATTTGAAAGATGACATACCTAAATCAGGCAAAGTGGGAATAATGTTTGGTCGAGAAAATTGTGGGTTGAGTAACCAAGAAATTTCATACGCCAATAAGATTATAACTATTGACGCAAATCTGAACTTCAGCTCTTTGAATATTGCCCACTCAGTAGCGGTAATTTGTTATGAACTTTTCCAGGCTCGTATGCAATCAAAACCATATGTGAATAATACACAAATACTAGCGAGAAATGATGAGCTTGAATATTTTTATGAGCACTTATTTAATATACTTGAAGAGCGTAAGTTTTTTCGTGTGCCAGAAAAAAGAGAGCAAATGAGTTTGAAGATTAGGAATATTTTTGCAAGAATCAATAACCTATCTCAAAGTGAACTACAAACCCTACGAGGTATTATTAAAGTTTTATCAGGAAAAAAATAACACCAAACTCATTTAGTCTGGAGATCTGGTATAACATTAATCAGTATAAGGAACTATGACACTATTCTCAATTTCAAAAAGTGGCAAAAAAATAAGATTGTCAGAATTTTATTTACAAACTATTTCCACAGCCTTTTTGCAGCATTTTGGCAAAGATGACCATATATGGCTTTTTGGTTCTAGGGTCGATATAAATAAGCGAGGAGGAGATATTGATCTTTATGTTAAAACTATGGAGAATAGAGCATTCATTGCTGATAAGATGAAGCGAGAATTTATTCTGGCTTTATGGCAAAAGCTTGGAGAGCAAAAGATTGATGTAGTCCTTAATATCTATCCGTTTGAACATAAATTGCCAATATATAAAGAAATTGAAGAAAAAGGAGTATTGCTCGTATGACAAATGTTATTGATTATTATATGAAAGAAGCGGCGTTGCATTTGGATAGAATGACAGAGGCTAGGGGCAAAATAGAGCATCTTTTGCCAATAACTCCAGGTAAGATTGAAGGATTTAGTTTTGAAGAATTAGCTGCGATTGAAATGTATACGAGTAGGTTTTGTAAGTTACAGGATCTTTTGGGAGCAAAAATATTTCCTGAGATTTTGAACATATATGGTGAAAACATACAAGAATTATTTTTTATTGATCGTTTGAATAGATTAGAAAAAATGGGCGTTATAGAGAGTGCTCAGGAGTGGGTGTATATGAGAAAATTACGCAATCAATTTGCTCATGAGTATCCAGATATGCCAGAGTTTTTAGCTAATAATTTAAATATAGCGTTTGATTTTGACACAAAATTGATTGATTGTCTTAGAACAATAGAAAAATTGTTAAAAAAGTGAATTATTTTCAGTTGTTAGAATTAGAGCAAAGATACGATATCGAACAAAATTTGCTAAAGGATAAATATCTGGCAAAGCAAATGGAATATCATCCAGATCGTGCTACTGAGAATGCAGCAAAAGTAAGGAATATAGAGATTTCGATGTCGCTTAACGAAGCATATAAAACTTTGAGTGATGACTATAAAAGAGCAGAATATTTATTAAAATTGAATGGCTTCGAACTCCGTGATGAACAGTTAACCGCGCAGCTTAGCTCTCATGAGCTAGAAAAAATTCTAGAAGAGTATGAAGAAATTGAAGAAATGCATGAACTAGCTGATTTAATAAATAAAGAGCAGGAAAAATTAGCTATAAAAGCAGAGTTAATAAGAGCAATTACGAGTCATTTTAACAAAAATAATTTTGCTAAAGCGCTTGATATTACCCTCAGACTGAAGTATCTTACTAATTTAGTCGGGAATATTAAGCTTAAGATCAAATATGCAAATAATCGAGATTAAAGAGCCTGGAGAATTTGATGTCTCTGAGTGCATAATTGTGGGCATAGATTTTGGCACAACTAATTCTTTGATTGCTATATCCAAAGATTATAATAGCAAGATAATAAAGATGAGAGATGGCTCTGAGCTAGTGCCATCAATTATTTGTATTATGGATGAGAAACTTAGTGTTAATCCTTGCGAGACAAATAAATCCATTCGTTCGATCAAGAGACTTTTGGCAAAATCATCTGAAGAAATCAGGAACACGCCAAATTTAATGGCTCTTGCGACTAATATTGATTTGAGTGGCGCAATGCCAAAAGTAAAAGTTGGTAAAAATCATTTAAGCTTACCAGAAGTCGCCTCTGAAATTTTTAAATACCTAAAGTCAGAAGCTGAACTTAATCTTGGTGTTAAGCTAAAAAAGGTGGTTGTTTCTGTGCCAGCATATTTTGATGATAACGCAAGAGGACAGGTGCTTTTTGCTGCGCAGCTAGCTGGGCTAGAGGTAATAAGGTTGGTATCAGAACCAACCGCTGCAGCATATGCTTATGGGCTTAATCGACAGCAAGAAGGAGCGTATTTAGTATATGATTTGGGTGGAGGCACGTTCGATGTGTCGATATTAAACATGCGAACAGGAATTTTGCAAGTCGTCGCAACTGCTGGTGATAATATGCTTGGGGGCGATGATATTGATACGTTGTTGGCTCAGTATATTTGTGAAAGAGTAGATTTCTTGCAAAACTCTACTATAGAAGGTAATTTAGGCGTCGATGCGGTACCGGGATCCTCACGTACGCTTAAGCACCCTCCTCTCTTAAGTTCCGGTTCTCCTACAAATTTCTCTTCTATAGCGAGCTTAGAAAGAAATCTAATAAATTTAGAGATTAATAGCGAAATTATTCTTCTAGCAAAAAAAGCAAAAGAAGATTTATCGAGTAGAGACTTAGTTGAGATTATTTATAAAAATATCAAAATAACTATTGCGCGTAATGAATTTGAAACGTTGATTTTGCCTATTATTGAAAAGACTGTTAAACTTGCTAAAAATACCCTATATGACGCAGATAATATTGATTTAGATGGAATAATTTTAGTAGGCGGATCAACAAGAATACCTTTAATTTCAGAACTATTAAAAAAATCATTTAAAACAGAAATTTACTCTGATCTTGATCCGGATAAGATTGTTGCTCTTGGTGCGGCTTTGCAAGCGGAAAACTTATCGTCTAGACCGAACTCCTTGTTAATTGATGTTATTTCATTATCAGTTGGGTTAGAAATTTATGGTGGTATTGTTGAAAAGATAATATTGCGTAACACGCCTATACCGTTTTCGATTACACAAGAATTCACCACTCATAGTGATAATCAGACTGGCATGACATTCCATATTGTGCAGGGCGAGCGAGAAATGGCAAAAGATTGTCGCTCGTTAGCTCGGTTTGAATTAAGCGGTATTCCTCTTGCTAAAGCTGGTAAGGGCAGAGTAGAAGTGACTTTTGCAATAGATGCTGATGGAATCTTGTCTGTCACCGCGCGAGAAGCTATTACTGGGAAAGTTCATACTATCGAGGTAAAACCAAGTTACGGTATGAGCGAGATAGAAGTATTTGATGCGTTAAAAATTGCATATGAAAACGCAGAAAAAGATCATAAAGAAAGATTGTTGGTTGAAGCAAGAGAGCAAGGGCATAGCTTGATTTCAGGGCTTGAAAAAGCTATACAGGAAACACCATGGCTCCTTGCTGGGAATGAAAAAATTAAGCTAGAGAAAGCAATAAATTCTTTACAAAAGGTAGTTATTTTAGATAATCAGGAAGATATTTTGGTAAAAATAGACGTTTTGAATAGTTTGGCTACAGGGTTTATTCAGAAGCATTTGGATAAAGGTGTAGACATGCATTTAAAGGGGCGTCACATAAATGAAATTAAATAATATTTAAACATGATAATGGAAAAAATAAAAATAATTTTTATAGAAGCTGGTGTAGAAAAAGAAGTTGAGGCCTTAGTTGGGCTTTCAATACTTGAAGTAGCTCATCAAAATGAAATAGATTTAGAAGGAGCATGCGAGGGATCTCTAGCTTGTGCAACCTGTCACGTTATTTTGGAAGAGAAAATATACAACAAATTAGAGGAACCAGAAGAGGCCGAGGAAGATATGCTTGACTTGGCTTTTGGGCTTACTCATACTTCCAGACTGGGTTGTCAGATCATTTTGACAAAAGAACTTGATGGTATGCGTATTACGCTTCCATCTGCGACTAGGAATATTAATTTATAGTTATTTTAAGTGATTCGAAAAATTCTTTTATTGTGCATTCTTGTTGCCATAGCATTATGGGTTGTAGGAGCTCACATTATAAAAGGAAAGATTGTTGACAAAGCTAGTCAATACAACTCGGATAACATAAAACTTCAGTTCCAGGATGCAAAGATTTTTGGATTTCCTTTCGACTGGAAGATAAAGCTCATTTCCCCGAAAATTACTATTGTAAACCAAAACGGACTTAAGGAACTCTCTGCTGAAGAAATAGTATTGAGCTTTGGCTATAGCTTGACCTCGGCGCAGATTAATTTAGGGCGCAAAATTGTGTATAACGAAGCGAATAACAGTGTTTTACAAACCCATACGCTTCTATCGCCGCTTGATATAAATTGGGATATTAGTTTTAATAATTCGCTGTTTTTTGTAGATAGCAATAGTAACTGGAGGGATCAATTAAAATCATTTTATTCTGTAGTGCCGCAATTGTCAGGTTTGTTAGGAGATAAGGAAGTATTTAGCCTTGGCTCAGTTAAGTTATCGTCTCTTCAAGAAAAAAAGGATAATAATAACGTTTTGAGAGTTAAAATGTCTGGAGATTATTCTTCAGCGGTGAGTTATATGAAAATAAATAAAGCTCATCTTTTAATCGATCTTAGTTATCATGAAGTCCCCGAAAATCTACTTGAGAATGTAGATTTTGAGCGTAAATTGGAATTATCAAACTTTCAGTTAAAATTTGATAATTCAGCGCTTGATGTTAAGGGGGTTCTTAGGCTTAGTAGAAGTAGTTTGCCTAATGGCAAATTAGATGTTGCTATCCATCAATATCATGATGTAGTAGACATTTTAATTCCAGAAGATTTTATTTTTTCAAAATCTTTTTTTAAGAAAGTACTAAGCAAAGCGACTGCAAGCGAGTTAAATAAGGATGACATAGGAAACGCCAATTTTAAGATTGTTTTTTCTGATAAGGGAGTTATGGTAGGGAAGTTGAACCTAATGGAATTACAGGCAGATTAAAAATCTCTCACATGAATACGAGGAAAATATTATGCGTACAGTTAAGGATGTTTTTGCTGATAGGACTTGTTACAAATACACTAATAAGTTCGTGAGTGCTGACTTGCTCAAGGAAATATATGACATTATGAAGCTCGGGCCCACTTCGGCTAATGGATGTCCGCTCCGAATTATTTTCATTCAGACTAAAGACGAAAAAACAAAATTATTGAAATGTGTGATGGAAGGTAATGTTGAGAAAATAAAGTCTGCTCCTGTTACCGCGTTATTTGCATATGATACGAAATTTTATACAAAGATGGATAAAACTAATCCAGTATCTCCCGAGCTTAAACATTATTTTGCTTCTTCTGACAAAATAGCAATAGATACAGCTGCTAGAAATTCAACATTGCAAGCTGCATATTTTATGATAGTTGCTCGCGAGGCTGGTTTAGACTGTGGCCCGATGTCTGGGTTTAGTGCGGAAGCTGTTGAAAAAGAGTTTTTGTCTGGAACAGATTTTAAAATTAATTTCATCTGTAATTTAGGATACAAAGACGGCGAGAATCCGTATCCCAGATTACCAAGGCTAGATTTCGCAGAAGTTTGCAAAATAATATAAAGTTTTATTTGTGTTTTTTAGGTGTTTGTTGGCGCCATCCTTAAAATTCTCTAATAACAGCTTAGTCTTTATACTTATCTTGGGTATAAAAAGTATCTTCAATCTCTTGTTCATATTTATCTAATTTTATATTCATTGGTAGGTACATCTATTAATTATCTATATTATTACTTTGTACATCATTCGTACATATAACGTCAATACATAGTGCAAAAAGTATTTTTTCCACGACTACCTGTGGTGTTTATTAAAAACTCCTATCACAAAGTATGAGACTACCGCGAAAAAGATTATATACAACACGGGGAACAGATTAAAATCAAAATTTTTCATGAAGTATAGGCAAACGTAGTTTGCTGTTCCAGACATCAAAAGCGATCCAGTTGCGTGACCAAGGCTGACTCCTCGATATCTTTCATTTGTTCTAAAAGCTTTTATAATGATGCCATGTGCCAAAGCATTAAATGGCGCAACTGAGACTGCTAACAACATGCAGGAAATGAGAGCTAAATTCAAAAGCTGAGAATATATTGCTATCATTAATAATATGCAGGCAATTAAGGTAAGTATTAAACTGAATTTGACAACGATATTTCTGCCATAGCGATCGGCTAGAAGACCAGCAATGGGCATAGATATCCCAAATCCAATTACTATCATAACCGAAAAAGTGCTCATTATGTTACTAGTATTTGGAATAACAAGTGGTAAATACTGCTTCATAAAAATAACAGTAATTTGATAAGTTACACCAAATCCACCAGCTAGAATTACAACCAAACACAAAACAAACCATTGCTTTTTTATAAATGTGATGAGGCTGGAGAACTCCATTTTTTGGCTCTGTGACTCAATAAATACAGGTGTTTCTTCTAAAAATTTTCGATAATATAAGGTAACAAGTGCAAGCGGCAGCGACAATACAAATGGTATTCTCCATCCCCATTCAGGGAATATTGATGAATTAAATAAGTTAGTTGAAGCAATTCCTAGAAGAAGGCCTGCGACACCGGCGGAGCGCGCGAGAGCTGAAGCAGTATAATGGTATTTTTTTTCAATATGTTCGATAACGTATATAGCTGCGCCGTCATACTCACCCGCAACAAAGAATCCTTGAAAGAATCTACATATTATTAATATTTGGGTGGTAATGGCTCCGATTGAATTATACTCAGGAAGGATACCGATTATTAATGTTGGTATGGCGATGCCGATCATGGTAATTCTGAGAGAAAAGCGCCGACCATACTTGTCTCCAATTCGGCTAAAAAATACAGAACCTACTGGTTTTGCCAAATATGACAGAGCGTAAATTGCAAAGACATACATAAGACTTGAAACTCTATCAACCCCGGGAAAGAATTTTTCAGCAAGAATGCCGGCTGAAAAGCCGTAAAGACTGTAATCATAGTATTCAACTATTGTGCCTAAAAACGCTCCAGTTACTTTTTTCTTATTTTTGGTCATATGTTTTTTTTGCTACGCTGAGATAAGATTATGGTTTGAATTTCTTTTACGGCTTGATCAAAGTCGTCATTTATTACTGTGTAATCATAATGTTTAGCTTGCTGCACTTCTGATTTAGCTTTCTTAAGTCGTAGTTCAATTACGCTTTGACTATCTTGTCCTCGGTCTAGCATTCTTTTTCTTAATGTTTCTATATCAGGAGGTAGTATAAATATACTAACAACTTTAGTCTTTACAGCCTTCATTAGACTTCTTTCGAAACTCGCTTCTGACGCAGAAGTAGAGTTTCGAAAGAAGTCTATTATTTGGTAGGCTCCTTGAGAATCGACATCAAATAAAACATCTCTACCTTCGAGTAGTTTTTTCTCGACAAATTCCCTTGGAGTGCCATAAAAATTACCATAAATCTCTGCAGATTCTAGATAATGCAGCTTCTTGAAATCGTCCTTCGTTTTAAAAAAATAATGCACTCTATCAATTTCTCCAGGCCTTGGTTGTCTAGTGGTGGCAGAAATTGATAGAACCAAATTTGTATCGGTTTCAAGGAGTTTTTTTGCAATAGAAGATTTTCCACAACCTGATGGAGCAGACAGAATAATTATCATTGCATTGCCTTGCATATATATAGTAAATTGGTTAGCACTTGGTTCTTTGCTACTCAAGCTATCCTATTGTATGTAGGCTTCGCTCCATCGCGCCGTTAGCACCAAATACCACTGAATTTACTATATCGTATTAATGTGATATGGGTGAAAGATTTACAATGAAGTATAATGACTAGAGAGAAAAAGACAATAATTATTACTGGTGCCTCAAGTGGCTTAGGGGCCGCGTTAGCCATTCGATACTCTAAAAATGGCCATAGATTGTTTTTATTAGCTAGGTCAAAAGAAAGATTAGATACTGTTGCTAAAATATGCATAGCGAATGGAGCGCAAACGCATGTAGTCAATATTGATGTTACTGATTCTGCAGAGATGGAAAAGCAACTAAAAAATATTGCTTATCAGCATGGTATTGATATTGTGATTGCTTGTGCTGGTGTTTCAGCTGGTACTTTGGATGGTCCAGAGACTGCAAGTCAGGTCAGGAAAATTTTTGCAACTAACGTTAATGGCGTAATAAACACTGTATTACCAGTGATTCCTCACATGATAGAAAGGCAACGAGGTAATATCGTTGTAGTTAGTTCCATGGCCGGATTTCTAGGTTTGTCCAGCGCGCCCTCATATTCTGCTAGTAAAGGAGCTGTTCGTTTATTTAGTGAAGCTCTTAGAGGATATTTACGAGTTTGGGGTATATATGTGACTACAGTAATTCCAGGCTACGTTAAAACTCCAATGACAAGTGTCAATAACTTTCCTATGCCTTTTATGACTACTCCGGAAGAAGCGGCAGAAAAAATAGTCAACGCTATTGCAAAAAATAAAGATGTTGTTGCGTTTCCTTTTGGGATGCAATTTTTTGTAAAATTACTAACTATGCTTCCATCATGGCTTACGATTTTGATTAATTCAAAATTACCCGGCAAACCAGCTTTTGAGAAAGATGAAAAATTTTGAATATGAAAATTCAGGATGACTTTCTTTTTAGCATTGATTATAGTACTGCTTAACAAATATATAAGGAAAAGTTATGAAGAAACTTCTATTAACTACTGTAGCAGCGTCAATCTTTACTGCTTTTTCTGCAGCAGCTGCTGATAGCAATTTTTTTGTAAAAGCTAGTGCTGGACTCTCGAAGCTAAATAAAACTGGTAAAATTAAATCAGATAATGCATTGTTTCTTGGAGCTGGTGTGGGATACAATGTAATGGACAATGTAAGAGCTGATCTTACTTTTGATCATTTTATTAATCCTAGCTTTAAGGAGCAAGGCGGAAAAACTAAGGCAGAAATCAATACATTCTTGCTAAATGGGTATATTGACTTATTTGATATAAGTATTACAAAAATGTTTGTTGGTGCTGGTGCTGGTATTGCACGAGTGAGTACTAAAGGTACCATAACTGGTAATAATGGTACCTCTGTTAACATTAAATCAAAGCCAGGTAATAATTTTAGTTACGCAGCCTATATAGGAGCCTCTACAGAATTTGCGCCATCTTTTCATGGTGAAATAGTTTATAGCTGGAGAAATTTTGCCGTGCAAAAGGATGATGATACAAAGCTCAAAGGGCATCATGTTGCAGTTGGAATTAGATTTGATATATAGTTATTAAAATCTAGTAACTATTTGTGTCTTTAAGGATATGGATTGTACTGCCCATCTTTTTCAGTGTGTTATTTATGTTATATAGCAAATTTTTGTGTATTTCTATAACTTCGTGTAGCTTGCCATGCGGTGCTAGCTTATGTTATCTTACCAATCAGTTGGTCGTGGATAGATAATTTTTTTGTAGATTCTGTACACGTCTGGGGCTAAATAAAATTTTTAAGGTATTATTATGAGAAAAATTCTACTTACAGCAGCTGCTGTTGCAGTTCTTTCAACTTCTTCTGCATATGCAATGGAAGATATGTTTTATGTAAAAGCTAATGTTGGTTGGTCAAAACTAACTAAGATCAGTGCCTTGAAATCTAACAACGACGTGTTTTTTGGTGTTGGTGCCGGTTACTATGTGATGGACAATGCAAGAGTTGATCTTACTTTTGATCATTTTGTTAATCCAACTCACAAGAAAGGTAACGTAAAGCTGAAAGGTGACGCTAACACATTGTTGTTGAATGGTTATGTTGATTTATTTGATGTTGACGCTTTTAAAGTGTTCGTTGGTGCTGGTGTTGGTGCTGGTCAAGTTAAAGCGAAAAAATCAGGTGAAGCTCTTGCAGTAAATAACGGTACAGCAAAACAAAAAACTGGTCTAGCTTTTGCTGGTTATGTTGGTGGATCATATGAGTTTACACCTGGTGTAACTGGTGAACTAGCTTACAGCTATAGAGATATGGGTAAAACAAAGAAAATTAATGGTAATGGATTTCACTACAGAGGTCACCATGTTGGTGCTGGTGTAAGATTTGATATCTAATACTTAAATATTTACTTGAATTAAAAAAAGGAAGCCTAGCGGCTTCCTTTTTTTATAGTCATTGTCGTCGCATGCCTTAACCATCAAGTTCGGGATGACTTAAAACGAAGGAGGCGGTGCAAGCTTCAATCAAATTCAGCATGACTTTTATGTTCGTTATTTATGGTATTTCTTCACGCCAAGTTCAAGTCAAATTTATAGTATCTAACTTGTAACAACCAATTGTATAATTAAGCCCTTTTACTACTCGAATTCTTTCTTAAGGAAAAGCTTGCTGGCATAATGAATCCTTGTAGCCATTATTTGGACAATTTAAATAGATAGGTTTCGCGTGTCAGCAGACAAAGCTCATGATAGTCAGTTATATAATGATTCGTCTGAGGATTTTATTCCCATTGCTTGTCATTTTAATGAGAATACACTGATTACAAAAAATGGTGAATTGCTTCAAACTATTCAAATCAATGGAATTAATTCGGAAAAAATAAGTAATAACTTATTTAACCTTAGAATGATGGTACGAAAATCTATAAGTGAATCCATTGATAGCGGAAAATATGCTTTTTGGATTCATACGATTAGAAGAAAAGCAGATCTTGATGATACTGCAGATTACTATAGTTTTTTATCAGCCAATATTCATGATATTTGGCGGCGTAAAAACTACTGGCATGATAAATTCGTAAATCGGCTGTATATCACAGTGGTTCATGATGCTCCTGAATTGAAGCTGAAGAATTTTAATTCACTGGTAAATTCTCTTTCATCGAAAATAATTACTAACTTTGAAGAAAAGTTTTTTGAAAAAGCTGCGCAAGATTTAGCAAAAAATGTAGATAGCTTGTTACAGGGATTAAGTGAGTATGGAGCTCATAGGCTAGGTATCAGAATCGAGGGCGAAGAGTGTTATTCGGATATGATGTTTCTATATAGGCGGATAATGCAGTTAAACGAAAATGATTGTTTGATGCCAATATCCGATATTTCTCAGGCTTTAGCATCTCATCAATATGCGGTTGGTAGTGATAAGATTGAAGTAATAGGTGACGATGGAAAGAAGTTTGCTGCATTGATGTCAATTAAAGAGTATCAAGAGGTAGCATCTGAAGCTTTAGATAGATTTTTGCAAATCCCTGTTGAAATGGTTGCGACAGAGGTATTTTATTTCGTAGATAAAAAAGAAGTGATGCCGGTTTATGAGAATCAAAATTACATATTAGGAGTAAGTAAAGATAATGAGCTTCGAAAAATGAAAGGTTTGGATAAAATTTTTGATGTTCAAAGCAACGCGGATAGATTTTGTTATCAACAAATTTCCTTTATGGTGATCGGCGAAGACTTAAAAATGCTTGATAAACAAGTTAATCAGGCGTCAGAAGCGTTATCTAAGATTGGCATTGTGCATGTGCGAGAAGATGTTAATTTGGAAAAGACATTCTGGGCACAGCTTCCTGCAAATTTTTCGTTTCTTGCAAGAATGAAGCCGACAATCGTTGATAATACAGCGGCACTAGCGTCTTTGCATAATTTCCCAACGGGTAATCAGTTTAACCCTTGGGGACGTGCTGTTACTCTACTTAGAACAGAACGTGGTACTCCATATTTTATGAATTTTCATGATAAATATGAAAAAGGAACGACGTGTATTTTTGGGGATAAAAAATCTGGAAGAACTACCTTGCTGAATTTTTTGCTATCTGAAGCAGATAAATACATGCCTACAATATTGTATATTGCAGATGATATGGATTCTGGTTTATATATAAAAGCAAGAGGGGGGCGGTGGTTTCAGAGAGATAAAAATATTATTAATCCACTGCTTTGCTCTGATACTTCTGGGAATAGGCAATATTTACTGGAGTTCTTTAAGATAATTGCTAAGCATTATTTTGATCCATTAAAGGAGGTTGAGCTTAATTCTTTAAAATTACTTTGTGATATAGTATTTCAGACTCCCATGGAACAGCGAAAACTATCTGCAATTATTGCTATAATTAAAGATCAACAATCTCTTATCACGAGGCTAAACGGTTACCTTGAAGGTGGTTTATATTATGAAGTTTTTGAACAAAAAGAGCCATTGAAGTTTTCCCAGGGGCAGATAACAGCACTTAATTTACAAAATTTTGATGACGTAGAATACACTAAAAATCACTTTCCAAAGGAAAAGAAGCTAATTGAGCAATTTGAGTACGACTTAAACTCGAGAAGAGCAGTCAAAGCGGCTATAGTTCTGGCAGCACAAAATATGATGCAAAATGTTGGTTCTGGGCCAAAGATATTCGCTATAGATAATTTTGCTGAATTAGTAAATCTCAAATATTATCAGCACCTAGTAACATACATGACTGAGGAAATGTCTTTAATTAATGGAGTATCAGTATTTACAGTGAATACGCAGACCCTTAGTTTGCTTGAAAAAGAGAAAATATCTCAGCATTGGATTAGAAATATAGCTACAAGCTTCATTTTTCCTTCTGAGGTTTCTGTAGTTGGTCTTGACAAAGTTCTTGGTCTTGAATCTGCAGAATTAAGAAAATTATCAGCTATGACAGTTTCTTCTCGTATGTTCTTAATAAGACAAGATAAAAAACTATTGCTTCAGAACTAAGCATCGGTGGTTTACCAGCACTTATGAGAATTTTATGTTCAGGCGAAGGAGAGAGGGATATTTATAAAGAAGTGGTAAAAGAGTTTGGTGATAAAAAGCCTGAAGATTGGGTTGAAGCCTTATACGCAGAGCTAGAAAATATAATGTAATATAAGATTACATAATTAATTAATCTGATTGGGCTTGCCCATAATAAAATTTAGCAGGATTCAGTTGTGCTTGCTTACACTTGTAAGCCCCGCAACTTCACCCTAAAATTTAATCATCTAAAATAATTATGTGATTTTGTATAATACAAAAGTTGGGGCAATTAAATTCGTATTAAGAAGGCCATGAGGTGATAATTTAGTGATAAAAAGAATAGCATTATTTTTACTGTTTTTCTGCTATTGTCCGGTAGTTTTAGCCGGCTTTTGGGATGCAGTAGGTGCTTGTTTTACCGATCCATGTAATTGTGGTCTTAGTGAGAAGACTAGATGGGAGAATTGGGACGGTCAAAGATGGAATAAAGGTAATAGAAATAGTGTTTGCCCTCCTTGGAATAAGGATGGAGGAAGGCGTGATAATACGTGTCTTGTAAAAGATCCTTTTCCTGATGCTTGGATTGGGTATTATGAAAATTTATGCGGTGAAACAACTCCAGAAAGTACCTATTTCGAACCTAAAATAAGAGTTAGAGGGCAGCAATGTAATTTTGTTGCATGCTGGACAACGAGTGATACGTTAAACTGGGATGGTCAGTGTGTTACTCTTGTTGGAGGTTATGTCTTTCCTTTGCACCGTATGTGTGCCAGAGTTGCTATGCCTGCTGATTTAGACCGAGGTTTTGCTCAAGATCCTGGATATACCTATGGTAAACATTTAAATTTTGAAGGGGCAACAAAGGACGATGATCCAATAATTACTACTAGTGGCGAAACTATAATCCTCGAGTCTCCAAAGCTATGTTTATATTATGATCCTGCATTTCTTAGTGCCGAAGATGGATTTGATATAATGGACCTTGATCCTCATAAACAGTCATATCATAAAACAGCTGAAATTCACCCAGTTGTTAGAGTTATTATCTTCTTTGTTGATAACATTTCTACATTTGCGCAATCGCCATTTACTCTAATTTCTTCATTATTTGGGCTAATGGATAATGGAGAAGAAGGGGAAACGACGTTCGGTTCAGTATTGAGCGATATATTTTCCTTTTTAGGGAAAATTATTGAATGGGTGGGTGAGCTGATTATTGGTTTCCTCAAAGCAATTGGCCAAATAAACAGGGCAGTTAATGAACAGATTTATGGATGCGTAAATTTACCAATGGGGCCATTTCCACCGCCATATTGTTCAGTAGTTAAGCCATTTTTTCAAGTAGCGAAGACTCAGTATATTTGTCATATAGGTGACGACGGGTTACCAGTTCCATCTACGCAAAAGAGAGAGTGCGTTGTTTCGACTTTAAGAAATAACTATATTAACAATAGCATAAGAGTTGGATATGAAAGTTTTGTACCACTTTGTACAAATGAAAATCCAATGACGACAGATAAATGTGTTAATATTAAAAATTTGGGGACATTTTCTTCAGCCTCAGGCCTTCATACTTTGACTGTACGGAGAGACATAATAAAACCTTGTTCTTCTGCAGCGAGTGGTGCGCCTTGTGTAGAAAGTATGATACCACATCGCTGTAGTGTTAGCAGTAATGGTTGTCAGGCTGGGTTTAGAGTTGTTTATGGCACTACAGTTGGTGGTGTTGTAACACCTCAATCATATTTTAGAGACGATATTGATGATTGTCCAAGTTCAACGAGTGCCACTTGTCAGAAAGTATGGGGTATAAATACTGGTGAGTTTGTAGATCAAAAGGTCACATTTGATCCAATTCAAACAACGTATAGCATTGCTCCTTTAACTACAAATTTTAAGTTAGTAGATAAAAGTAACAGAGAAGCTTATTTTAATGCTTCAATGGTAAGAATTTCTGGCTTTAACAGAGATTATGGCTTTACTCAAGAGCCAAATCAATTTTGTGTATTTGAAGGAGACTTTGTTGTGGGTTGTGAAGAGAGGGCCCCGGCACCTAAACCTTCAATCTACGAATGCGGGAGTAGTATAGTGCCCGGCCTTAGCTGCACCTCAACTTATTTTGCTCCAAAATTCATTGTTTCGTATAAGTCAACTTATAGAAATAGCGAGGATCCTTTAGACACTAGTAATGATTCAACATCAGCTTTAATTGAACCAGAATCGGTATATAACTCTTCTGGTTCAATGAGTACTGTGGTGAATTTAGCCGGAAATGAATTTGAATCGTTTGTAACAGATGACACATTTTATGTAAAACCGTTCTCTGGCCCAAATTCTCCAAACCCTTCTAGTTTATTTGGAACTTACCAAAATAATATACTTCCTGTAGTAGGTACGACTATTAATGAAGATGCAGTATACATAAGTGGTCTTGAATATATTAATGGTAAATATCATTTAGGAGGTAAGGATGCTTGTTTATCAAGTCCAAATGCATCAAAATGTCCAGATAATCCCAAGTTATGTGTATTGACTAAGTTATTAAATAAGGACACAGTAAAATGCAGTATATTTGCTAGTAAAGCTGCCACTCAAGGAGGATTAAGTTTATGTAGTTCTCTTCAGACGACGTCATGCCCTTCAGTAGATTCGATACCAAAAATAGGAGGAGGAACGGTTGCTATAAGATTATGTCCTGATAGTAAAAAATGCTACGATGGCACAATCGAACTTTGTAAGCTTAGCAATTCTCTCTCTGACAGAGTGAATCCTAGTGCTGCCCTTGGGATAGAGCTAGCTGATAATCAATATTATGATTCGTCGGCTTCTTCTGGATATCCTGGGAGCCCTGGTGGATTTGCAGTGAATTACGATACTGATCTGCATGGGCTCCGAGATAAGACTGCTGTTGAAATGAGCCTTTGTGCTTATATTCCTCAAGGAACATGCTCGGAGCAAACAGATTATTCTCAAGATAATGGTTATGCTTATTGGCCATCAGTGATGTCTGGTAAAACTTCAAACGGCACATGCCGAGCTGGGTGGTCGCCTGTTAGCCCTCTAGTTAGAAAATGTATACCATTCCCAGACTCTAAGAGTTTCGGTCTTGAGCCAGTTTACAAAATTGTAAGAAATGTATTTGGTGTTCCAAACAAGGAATATGGTAATATAAAGTGTAAGGAGAATGATTAATACTAAACTTAAAATTAATAATCTTGTATAAGCAGTTACAATTATACAGTAAAAATGCATGATTTGTATCAATCATTGTTCCAAAAATTTTCCTAATATTTTTTCCTAATATTTAAAGTATAGACGTAGTGCAAAAAAGACCTATAATAATGCCCAATTTGCACCACTCGAATTACGAATACTACTTAGGAATATTGAAGATATTATTATAGAGATAGATGGACGAGCTGTTTTACTTAATTTTAACGTAACTAAATTTGTATTTAAATGAAAGAAAAAGTAAAGCTTAGTATAGTACTTCTGACCTACAATCATGAAAAATATATCGCTCAAGCATTAGAATCAGTCTTAATGCAAAAAGTAGATTTTGATTATGAACTAATTGTTTGTGAAGATTGCTCAACTGATAAAACTAGGGATATAATTTTACAATACGCTGACAAATTCAAAAACATAAAACTATTCTTTAATAAAAAAAATTATGGTCCATGGGTTACTTTTATTATGTCTAAATATAACTGTTCTGATGCAAAATATATTGCTCTTCTTGAAGGCGATGATTACTGGACTGACCCTAACAAACTACAGCAACAAATTGATTTTTTAGATAAAAATGAGGATTTTGTTGGTTGCTCACATGATACAGAGATTTTTTATGAAAAGGAGCAACGAAGAGTCCGTATGAATGAGGGTAATATTGTAAAATCTGTTAATGGAATTAGTGATATCATTGAACAAAAATTTTATGCCCATACCTCTTCTTATGTTTGGCGAAATATATTCAAAGAAGGGTACCCTAAAGAAATGTGTTATAATCAAACCCTTATGGGCGATTGGTTTTCATCAATGCTTTATGCTAAAAACGGAAAAATTAAATATATAGATAAGGTAATGTCTTGTTATAGATTAACAGGAAATGGTATATGGTCAAAATTATCAGAGCAACAACAACAATTTAATATGTTAAGAGCTCAGTATATCTATGATAAATTGTTGAATTGTGAACATAAATTTGCTACATTATCCGACCAATGTCATTGGTTTTTATTCAAGCAAAGAGAAAATGCAAATATTGGCCTAAGGATAAAAGCTTGGTTATTAAAACGGTGCTCTTATAGAATAAATGAGAGAACTATGGAGAATAGAATTATTTCCAAGTTATCCAGAACCAAACCTTTTAATAAAATAATTCAAGATAGCCGCTTTATCCAATTTGTTTTAAGATTAGTCAGAATAAGCATGGTCATTAGGATTTGGCTCACATCAAAAATTTGTGAATTTTTATTTAACCTCCTTTTTCTTTTTGATATTAATAGGTATTATATTTACTATAAAGTCAAATTTTATAGGTTTTTTAAAATTAAAATATATAGGTCTCTGAAAAATTGAAGCTAGCGATAATGCAACCTTATTTTTTGCCTTACATTGGTTATTTTCAATTAATCAATGCAGTCGATCAGTTTGTTATCTATGATAACATTCAATATAGTAAAAAAGGCTGGATAAATAGAAATCGTTTCTTGCAGAATGGAACAGACTGTCTTTTCACAATCCCTATACAAAAAGATTCAGATTTCTTAAATATAAGCGATAGAAAAGTAGATAGCAATTTTGCTAAAATTAAATTGTTAAATAAACTTAGCCATGCTTATAAAAAAGCTCCTTTTTTTACTACCACTTATCCACTAATTGAAGAAATTATCCAAAATAAAGAAGATAATTTATTTCTTTATATTTTGAATTCGGTTATTTCGATATGTAGATTTTTGACAATAAATACAAGTATCGTTAAATCATCAACTGTGCCAATAGACCATTCTTTATCTGCGCAAAATAAGGTGCTAGCCTTTTGTCAACAATTGGAAGCAAAAATTTATATTAATGCTATCGGCGGACAAGAATTGTATGATAAAGAAAATTTTCAGCAGATTAACTGTGATTTGCAATTTATAAAAACTGATCAAATACGTTATAATCAATTTTTTGAACCATTTGTTCCAAATCTTTCTATTTTAGACTTAATGATGTTTAATAAGAAAGAAAATATTCGTAATATGTTAAATCAATATAGTATTAAATGACTCAATATGTATTCATTACCGTGCGTTTGAAAAATTATGAAAACCCTTGTTTATAAAAGAAAAATAGCTAGTATTTCAGATATATATGAACATCTGAAAAAATGTTCTAAGCATTATGTTCCTACACTAGATACTAGAGTAAATATCGAGAATTATGCTAAAAAACTTTTTGACTATGCACAAACTTTTGAGTGTTGGGATGGTGATGATTTAGTTGGACTTCTAGCTGTCTATTGCAATGATAAAAATTGCAATTTTAGTTTTATTTCCAATCTTAGTGTAATCTCTAGCTACTATAAGCAAAATATTGCTTCCCAATTGCTAGAGAGCTGTATAGAATACACGAAAATACAAGGGTTTGATTCAATTAATTTAGAAGTACATATTGGTAGTATAGCGGCATTACGTTTATATAAAAAATATGGATTTTCTGAATGTTTGCATCATGATGATCACAATGTAAAGCCTCATTACATTCAAATGAAAAAAATCTTAATTCTTAAATAAAATTATTATACATATGTATCAAGATTCGACCCAATTAATTAGTGGATGCCTTATATGCCGTTCAGAAACAAAATATTTTTTTTCTAAAATATATGATTTTAAAATTCCTAGTATCTCACAGAAGAATTTCAAAGCAGACTATTATAAATGTGGTAACTGTGGGTTTGTTATCTCAAGTACGCATCAAAAAATGTCCGATTCAGATTTTTTAAGCCTTAATAATTATTTTCATCATTTTATTGAAAATAATACCTTCGACTCTATTCCTACAAATCAACCGCCATATGCGCAGCAAGCCTTAGCTTTGTCAATCCTTAGTAAAGTTAATATCATTGAGCTTGACAACGTTCTTGATTTTGCTGCAGGCTATGGCACATTAGCCAAAATATTGAACAAATACTTCAACAAAAATATAAATTTATTTGAGCGTTATGTAACAGATTCAAATTCTAGTTATTTATCTGAGAATGAACTCAAAGTTTATAATTTAGTGATTAACAGCGCTATGTTTGAACATGTTTTAAATCGGGAAGCACTAGACAAAGTTAATGCATTAGTTTCAAACGACGGTGTATTAATGATTCATACTGTGATTTGCGAGCAGATTCCAAAAGACCCAAATTGGTTTTATCTTACCCCCATAGTTCATACTGCATTCCATACAAATAAAAGTATGAGCTTACTAATGAAGCAGTGGGGTTATGCTGCGTCAATATATTCTCCACAAGCTAAAAGTTGGTTTTTATTTAAAAACGATTCACTACTTTTATCGAATCTAAAAAAATTAACTGACGAAATTAATCTTGAATTACAAACAAAATGGTTTTATTACAAAGACGGATTTGTAGATTACTGGAAAGGTTTTTAAGAATATAACAGCAGAACTTTAATGAATAAAAAAATAACCTACGTGACCTCTTCTTTTATTGGTGACAAAAAGAAAATAGTAGAAAATATATATAATTGTCTTGAGTCTGGGATGTTAACGAATGAGGGAGTGCAACTCAAACAATTAGAGAAAGAAATAAAAGAATATCTCGATGTAGAAAACATTTCTCTATTCTGCAATGGCACAATAGCTCTTATGATTGCTCTTAAAGGTCTTGGTTTGACAGGAGAGGTCATTACTACTCCATTTACTTTTCCTGCAACTGTACATGCTCTAGAATGGCTTGGTCTTACTCCGGTATTTTGTGATATTAATGTAGACACAATGTGTATCGATGCAGAAAAGATAGAAGCTCTGATTACTGACAAAACATCAGCAATACTAGGAGTACATGTTTACGGAATACCATGTGATGTTATTAAAATTGATGAGATAGCTGCCAAGCATAGATTGAAAGTGGTATATGATGCAGCTCATAGTTTCCTTACTAGAATTAATAATAAATCTATAGGTTTGTATGGCGATGTTTCCATGTTTAGTTTTCATGCCACAAAACTATTCAACACCATAGAGGGTGGAGCATTGATATATAATGATAAGGAATTAACCGAAAAATTTTATTTACTTAAGAATTTTGGTATTAAAACGCCAGAAGAGGTTATATTGTCAGGAATAAATGGCAAAATGAATGAAATACAAGCTATAGTTGGTTTAGAAAATTTGCGTTCGTTAGAAACTGAAATTCAAAAGAGAAAAGAGCTATTTGAGTTCTATAATTCAGAATTATCAGACATAGATGGTGTCAAACTAATTAATTACCCTGCTAACACTACTTCAAGTTTTCAATATTACCCGATTCGAGTTGAACCAAATATTACAAATACTAGTAGAGATGAAATTTTTGAAGAATTGAAAATACAAAATATTCTAGCAAGAAAGTATTTTTATCCTTTGTGTAGCAATTATCCTTTGTATAGTAATATACAGTCTGCAAATAAAGCTCTCTTACCAGTTGCAAATAAAATTTCCGAGGAAATCTTATGTCTACCTTTTTTTGGTAGTCTTGAAAAACATATAGCCAAAACCATTTGTAATGTTATTAAAAGCTGCGTTAAGAAACTATAGCCTTAGCTTGAACTAGGGATGTCAATTTTGCAAGGCTCGCTTGTGCTCACGTATTCGTATACGCTGTGCGGGGCGGTGCTTTGAAATTAACATATCCCTAGTTCAAGCTAATTTACTATAAAGTCTCTCCGCCGGAAATGCCTTGCAGATGTTTTCCTATCCCTTATTGTCATTCCCGCGCCGGCTTTGTTGCGTGGATAGGAAAAAACGCCAAAACTCACCTATACATGTGATAAAACTCTTAATTTTTAGCAATACTCAGCTTTGCCAAACGAAG